>CAJXKY010000110.1 GCA_913055675.1 uncultured Halanaerobiales bacterium | reverse complement strand
CAAAAAATTTATCTATGATTCATAAAATAATTACAATATCAAATTTGATGAATAATTTTATCTGCTAGTTTAACTTTAAATATATAAAAATAAGCATAGTAGCCCCTTGGTCTTTCATAGTTGTTTTTAAAATTATCAAAGAGCAATTAGATAAAAAATCATGCAGGAGAAGGCCGAATAATATCTAAACTATCAGCAGGATTCATATTACCACCACATTTAGGACAAATACTTAAATCTTTACCAGTTAATTCAAAAAATAATTTTTGCCAGGATTTATCATTAGAGTTGTTGTCAGTATTATTTACTATTACCTTTAATAAATATCTACAGAAAACAATATTTTGTTTTCGATATCTATTACATAAAAGACCGTAATACCTTATTCTAACAAATCTTTTAGGTAAAACATGAAGCAAAAATCTTCTAATAAATTCAAAAACATCAAGAGTCATATACTTGTTTTTACTATCATCAGAGTAATCTTTATATTTAAAAGTAACTTTACCATCTTTAACTTTGCTAATTCTGTGGTTAGAGATAGCTACTTTATTTGTGTAGCGACCTAAATATTCAATAACAAATTCAGGATTAGCAAAAGAAGGTTTAGAGAAGACAACCCAATTTTTAGAATAAAGATCATCAATTAACTTTTGGAAATTATTTTTATTCTGTAGATGTTTTATTTTACCAAAGAAAAAGAGTTTATTGTTATGATATTTTTGTTTTAGATAATCCATAAATTTACCTCTAAAAAGAGATGATATTACTTTTACTGGGAGAAAGAAATTCTTTTTAGAAGAAATCCATTTTTTGTTTTTTAAAGATAATCCACCTCCAGTAACAATACAGTGAACATGAGGATGATCCATTAAATTTTGTCCCCAGGTATGGAGGATAGAGATAAAACCAATATTAGCATTTAAATATTTAGGATCAGCTGCAAGTTCTTTAAGAGTTTCACTGGAGGCTTTAAAAAGAAGTGAATATATTTCATCTTTATTGTTTAAAACTAAATCATTTAAAATATTTGGTATAGTGAAAACAATGTGGTAATATTGGATTGGGAGTAGCTCTTTTTTTCTATCCTTAATCCATTTTTCTGTAATAAGTCCCTGACATTTAGGACAATGACGATTTCTGCAAGAGTTGTAGGAAATTCTTAAATGACCACAACTGTCACAAATATCAGCGTGACCTCCTAGCTTTGAAGTACGGCAGGAGGTAATGGCAGAAATGACTTTTAATTGTTCTTGAGATAGATTATATTTTTTAATGTATTCCTGACTGTATTCATTAAAAATATCTGATATCTCAGTCATTTTTATCACTGTCCATCATATCAAAGGGACTTTTAAGATCAATAATATCTTTGTGGGTTAAATGGATATACCTGGCGGTAGTTTTTGGGCTGGCGTGTCCCAATAATTTTTGGATATGAAAAATATCTACTCCTGCTTCTAGAAGATGAGTAGCAAAACAATGTCTTAGAGTATGGACAGTTGCATTTTTAGATATTGTTGTTTTATTTAAATAATTTTTAAAAAATGCTTGGATAGTTCTGGCAGAAATAGCTTTGGTGTTTGGTACTCCTGGAAATAGCCAGTATTCTGGTTTATATTCTTTCCAATATTCTCTTAGAAGAGAAAGATTATTTTGTGAGAGTAGAGTATATCTATCTTTTTTTCCTTTAGCTTGTCGGACACGAATTTGCATATTTTTACTATCAATATCTGTAATAGTTAAATTTCTTACTTCACTTATTCTTAAACCAGCTGAATAGACAGTAGTTAAGATAGTTTTATGTTTTAAATTAGTAGCAGCATTTAGAATACTTTTAACTTCTGATTTAGAGAGAACGACAGGTAGTTTTTTCTCTTTTTTCATGCGAGGAATTTTATCGATATTCCATTCTTGATTTAGAGTATTTTTATAGAGAAACTTGAGAGCACTATAGTTAACATTTACATAAGAATGGCTGCATTTTTTGATTACAATGAGGTAATGCAAATAATTTCTTATTTCATCAGTGTGTAGTTGTTCTATTGGTTTTTGATAGTGATTAAGAAATTGTTTGGAATATCTGAGATAAGCTTCGACTGTTTTAGGACTGTAGCCTTTTAACTCTAGATCGACTTTCATTGTTTGAAATAACTTTGACATGGTAAACCATCTCCTTTTGATAAAGTAATACTGACATTATACCAGTAAATATCAAAAGGAGCATCTAATTTCTTAATTAAAGCCACCGCCTCTGGCGGTTTAGTT
>CAJXKY010000109.1 GCA_913055675.1 uncultured Halanaerobiales bacterium | reverse complement strand
CGACTTAATTCTTTTTTAGTTCTAACAACAATCGCTTTTACTACCTCTCCCTTTTTAACCATTCCATCAGGGATTGCTTCTTTTACAGTAGCAATAATTACATCTCCAACATGGGCATATCTTTTACGAGAACTTCCTAAAACTTTCAAGCATAAAAGTTCTCTAGCCCCGGAGTTATCTGCAACTCTTAACCTACTTTCAGGTTGGATCATTGCTCTGCCTCCTTTCTTATGTCACCGTTATTTTGCTTTTCTTATTATCTCTTTAACCCGCCATCTTTTGGTTTTACTTAGCGGTCTGGTTTCTACAATTACTACTTTATCACCTTCATTACATTCTTCATTTTCATCATGTGCTTTAAATTTCTTTGTTTGTGTTACAACTCTTTTATATAAAGGGTGTTGAGTCTTCCGCTCGACCTCAACAGATACGGTTTTATCCATTTTATTACTAACTACAAAACCGGTTCTCTCTTTACGAGGATTTTTTCTTTCACCCATAAGTTTTACCTCCTTTCTCACTTTACGCTTCTTTCTCTAACCCCAGCTCACGTTCACGCATAATAGTCTTAATACGAGCAATAATCCTACGTACCTCTCTTATACGCATTGGATTATTAAGTTGAGCTGTAGCATGTTGAAATCTAAGGTTAAACAACTCTTCCTTAAACTCATCTAATTTCTGATCAAGTTCTTGATCTGTTAAATTTCTTAATTCATCAGCTCTCATCAGACTCACCATCCATTCCTTCTCGTTTAACAAATTTAGTTTTAATGGGTAATTTATGTGATGCCAGTCTCATTGCTTCTCTGGCTACTTCTTCTTCAATACCAGCAACTTCAAACATTATTCTTCCTGGTTTTACTACTGCTACCCATTTTTCAACTGCACCTTTACCACTACCCATACGGGTTTCAGCAGGTTTAGAAGTAATTGGTTTATCAGAAAAAATCTTAACCCAAACCTTACCGCCTCTTTTGATATACCTGGTTAAGGCTATACGTGCTGCCTCAATTTGTCTATTAGTTATCCAGGCAGGTTCCAAGGCTTGAAGGCCAAATTCACCAAATGTTATTTTAGTTCCTTTGACAGCTTTACCTTTCATTCTACCTCTCTGTTGCTTACGATGTTTTACTCGTTTTGGTACTAACATCAAAGTGCCCCCTTTCCTTATATTCTAGTTTGTTTCATCTAATTCTGGAAGAACTTCTCCCTTATTAATCCAAACTTTAACACCTATTGTACCATAAGTGGTTTTTGCTTCTGCAAAACCATAATCTATATCAGCTCTTAGTGTGTGAAGTGGAACACTTCCTTCATTATATCCTTCACGTCTTGCCATTTCTGCTCCACCTAAACGTCCACTACTTTGTACTTTAAATCCTTCTGCTCCCATGCGCATTGCTTTATTCATTGCCTGTTTCATAGCTCTTCTAAATGAAACTCTTTTTAAAAGCTGTTGAGCAATATTTTCAGCAACAAGCTGAGCATTTAATTCAGGATCTTCAACTTCAACAACATTAATCTGCACATTCTTACCAGAAATTTCTTCAACTTCTTTACGAAGTGCATCTACTTCAGAACCGCCTTTACCAATAACCATTCCTGGTCTAGCAGTATGAACATCTATTTTCAATCTATTAGCAGCTCTTTCAATAACTATCCTTGCTATGCCTGATTCAAACATTTTGTCTTTTATATGCTCGCGTATTTCATTGTCTTCGTGTAATATATCTGAGTAATTACTTTTATCAGCATACCATTTAGCATCCCAATCTTTAATTACTCCAACACGCAAACCATGTGGATTTACTTTGTTACCCAAAATCTATCCCTCCTTTTTATTATCTGATACTACAACAGTAATATGACTAGTTCTTTTATTTATAGGACTTGCCTGCCCCATAGCCCTTGCTCTAAAACGTTTCATAGTTGGGCCTTCATTTACATATGCTTCAGAAACTGTTAAATCTTCAACAAACATATCATGATTATTTTCTGCATTAGCCATAGCTGAGTTTAAAACTTTTGAAATAGGCTTTGAAGCCTTTTTTGGTGTATTTCTCAAAATAGCTTTAGCTTCCTGTGCATCTTTATTTCGAATTAAATCAATAACCTGTCTTGCTTTTCTCGGAGTAATCCGAATATATTTTGCAACAGCTTTAGCTTCCATAAGATAAACCTCCTTTATAACCCTATTACTTTAAAGCTGTAGAACGTTCAGTATGACGACTGTGACCTCTGAATATACGTGTAGGTGCAAACTCACCTAACTTATGTCCTACCATTTCTTCACTAATAAAAATCGGTACATGTTTTCT
>CAJXKY010000108.1 GCA_913055675.1 uncultured Halanaerobiales bacterium | reverse complement strand
GGTATGACAAAATCAAAACCGAGCATATTCATCACCCATTTGAAAAAAGGGTGGGTTCTTTGCTCTTTATTCCTAAATATTATCCAAAAAACCAATCAGAGTTATAAAAAGTAAAATAAGAGCACTTATACGCATAACCAGTTAAGTATAAAATATTTTATTGGCATAAATTATTGTCATATAAATAGCTATAAACCCTACCAAAAAAAGACTTTATCAGATAATACAAAAAAATATTTGAAAATTGTGAATAGATGGTTTATAATGTATTTAAAGTGAACTTATACGCATAACCATATAAGTTGTACATAATATTGAAAATTGTTTTTCAGAGCGATCAGGAGGCTTAAAAGATATGGAGAAAATTTCAAAAGATGAATCAATACCTCTTTATAAACAAATCAAAAATAATTTAAAGAAAATGATTAAAGAAGAAAATTTACAATCAGGGGATAAAGTACCTAGTGAAAATGAGATTGCTGAATTAAATAAAGTCAGTAAAGCTACTGTAAGAAGGGCATTAATGGCCTTAGTTAAAGAAGGTGTTTTGTTCAGAGAACAGGGTAAAGGTACTTTTGTAGCCGAAAAAGATTATAAGTCTAATGGAATGGTTAACATATTAGAAAATTCTACTGGACGAATGAAAATCGAAGGTGTGTCAATGAAAAGTAAAGTTTTAAAATTTGAATATGTTATCCCTGATGAAGAAATAAGGGAAAATTTAAAACTGCCTACTGACACTGAGATTGTAATTAAAGTTAAAAAAATAGTAAAAGATGATGGAGATCCCATTGTTATAGAAAATAGTTGGTTATCTTTTGAATTATTTTCTGACTTGGAAAAAGAGTTACTTGATAGTAAAACACTTTATGAAATATTTCGTACTGAATATAATTATGAATTAGATAAATCTCAGAATATAATCAAACCGGTCGAACTGAATAAATATCAAAAAGATCTTTTAGAAATGTATGAAAAAAACTGTGGTCTTTTATTAAAGAGAAAGACAATTTCTAAAACTGGTTTAGTACTTGAGTTTAGTAGATGTATTTATAGAGATTATGAATTCATGTTTGAAAAAAAGCTTAGTTAAAAATATGTACTGAATTTAAAAATTTAAAATTTAAACCAAGTATCGGAGGTGATTTAGGGAAAAAAAGCTTTAGAAATGGAGATAATTATAAGGTGAGAAAGTTAGCTTTTTAAAAAGGAAAATTAATAAATATAGGAGGCTAAAAATGATTTCTAGTTTTAAGAAGACCGGCTTAATTTTAATTGTATCTGTGTTGTTTCTAACATTAACTGCACCGGTGTCATATGCTGTAGACTTAGATGTTTTTACAATGTTTGGTGGTGCTGATCCTGCCTCTGATGCATATCAGAATGCCATTTCTGAGTTTGAATCGATGTATGATGTAAATATAAATGATGATTCTTCTACAATGGATGATGCAGTTAAAGTCCGTATTGAAAATGCCTTCCAGGCTAATAATGAACCTGATTTAACAATGTACTTTACAGATGAACAAGCTTCCCCCATTATTAACAGTAATAATGTTGTCTCTTACACAGAAGAAATTTTCTCTGAATATCCAGCCTTAAAAGATAGATATTTAGAAGACTCATTAGAACAACAGCGTTGGAATGATGGTAATATCTATGGTATTCCTGTCACAGGATTTTATGAAGGCTTACTGATTAACGAAGATCTATTTGAAAAACATGACATACCTCTTCCTACTAATTGGGAAAACTTCATGACAGCTATCGAAAGGTTTAATGAAGAAGATATTGTTCCTTTAGGTGTAGGACTAGGAAGAATACCTCATTATATGTTAGAACATGCCATTTTAGTAATGGGTGGTGCTGAGCAGCATAATGCTGGTTTAAAAGATGGCGTTCCTCAAGGATGGATAGACGGATTAAACTTAATTAAAAAATTATATGAAATGGACGCTTTCCCTGTTGATACTCTAAATATGGGTTGGGAACAACCTCGTGAAATGTTTAGAAGAAAAGAAGTTGCTATGCTACCAGAAGGTAACTGGGCTTTAGGTGCACTTTCTGAAAACCATGATACTATGTCAATATTACCGATGCCTGTTCCACCTGAAGGTAGAGGAGAATATAGTTCAATTATAGCTGGCTTTACCTCAGGTTTTTATATCAGTGAAGAAGCTTATCAAGACGAAGAAAAAGGTGAAATGGTTATTGAATTAGTTAAACATCTGACTAGTAAAGATGTAATGTCTGATATAGTTGAGGCTAATGCGGGATTACCTTCTGTTAAAGGAATTAATGTTGATGATTTAGAAGGGTTATCTGAAGTAGAAAGAGAAGGCGTAAATTTAGCTAATAAGGCTGCTAATATAGTATTACCTACTGATGCTAAAATTTCTCGACCAGCCTTCCAAGAAATAGTTAATGGAGTTCCATATATTGTGGAAGGTGAAAAAACAGCTAAAGAAGTATTAGAATCAGCAAGAGAAAT
>CAJXKY010000107.1 GCA_913055675.1 uncultured Halanaerobiales bacterium | reverse complement strand
GGAACTACTATATTAACAACTGATTCCACAATAACAATCATCTTTAACCGCTTATTAGAATTACCCGGTAGATCAATATTAGGAATTATTTGCCCTTTATAAACTCCGGCTTCTATATCCTGCCAATTGTGATCATTAAAGAACTTTGAAGCTATTCTAAACTCAAGTTCTGATTCATTAGAATCTCTATTAAGTACTTCAACCTTTTTATCTAAACTATAATATTTAGAATCATTTTTTCTTTTTACTAAAATATATTCAGGATTAATAACATTTTCAGATTCATTATTACTTTTAAAACCGAAATCTTTTTTAGCTTTTTCATTATTTAAAGTTAAATCTTCTTTTATTTTAAATTTTAGATCTTTATCTGAAACATCATTCTCATCAGATTGAGATCCTTTATTATTATTTGTACTCCATTTCACCTTCATATTATCCTGTAAATACTCTTGAGCCTCTATATCATCACATAATTTTACCGATTGTAAAATTTCATCAGAATTTTCAGCTGGAGTAACTTTGATTACTACTACCGAAGGAGAAACCTTATAATCTGGTGATGAATTTTCACCTGAATTACCATTCCCATTTTGAGCTATAGCAGGTAAACTAATGATAATTATTAGAAAAAAAACTAATATAAACAAACCTGTTTTATTATATCTCCAGCTAATTATATTTTTCATGAACAATTCTCTCCTTCCGAAGATAAATTTATAGATTAAATCTTAAAATCATTATCTTTTTTTAATTCTATGTTACTCAATTTATCCCATGTTACTAAATCCATCTACCTACTTTATACTTGAACACAAAAAGATGAGAAAATATTAGGCCGAAATGTTATTCAATAATTGCTATTAATCCTTTATCGTTCTTTACAATTTATAACTGTTAAATTATTGATTTGAAAGGTTAAAGGATTTATATAATTAATTTAAAATGCTTTATAATCAAATAATAATTCACATTTATTGTCAGTATGCTTTTTACAGTAATTATTATAAATTCTTTCCATTACTTTATCGGTATTCTTTTTATTTATATCATTAAGAATAATCATATAATGATTATCTTTCCAGCGGCAAACTAAATCTCCCTGCCGCAAGTTTTCTTTTAATACGTATTTTAATTTTTCGCTGGCTTTCTCTAGATTAATTTCTTTAATATCATCTATTTTAATACGAGAAAAGTAGGAATTATTCCATTCTCGTTTTGAACGTCTTTGTTCTAAATTATATATGTAACTGAAAGTTTCTCGATCACACAAATAGGCAGTTGACATATAATCACTTCCTCTTATGAGAAGCAATATATTCTTCCCATTTCTTTACTCTATTTACATTATAAAAGAAAACTATTTTATAGTGAATGATATTAAAATTACATCAATGATTTTAGGATGATGCAATAAAAAAACTCCCTAATTAAAGGGAGTTTACAATAGTAATATTTGTTTTAACAAAGTTCATATACTTTGTTTTTTACACTAATATTATCAGGTAAGCCATATCTGGATATGAATGAATTTTTTAGTCTATTTACAATCTTCTCAGCTTCTTCATACTCTGTATCTGCTACAAGAACAATGAAATGTTTCTTGTTCCATCTACATACTATATCTCCACATCTCAATTGATTTACTAATGACTCCAAAATCTGTTCTGCAATTTTTCCAATATGGTCAACTACCTGCTCACTATTTTTTCTCTGATTATTTTGATCATTTAACCTTAAGTGTATAATACATCGGTTTGGAACATCCCTTTCCATTCTACGTTTCTCTAATTCATATATCTCCATGAATTTATCCGGAGAGCAGATAAGTGCACCCTTATCATCATAATTATCATCTAGTTTTTGTAAAAATAATTCTGGGTCACCATTATCCTCCTTTTTCATACCAGTTATATAGGTATTCTCTATCACGGGAGGGAGTCTTAAATCATTTTCTTCATACATTTCTTTTATTTCTTTAAACCTATATTGTGCCTGACTATATTTTTCTGCTTCTAGTAAGTTTTCAAGTAATCCTGCTATTATATCTTCATCAAATTGAATTAAGTTTTGTACTTCATCATAAAAACTTAATAACTTATCAAAATCACCATTTTCTCTTAAAAAATCATCTATCTTAAATAGAGAATTTTTTAAGAGATCCCTATAATGATTACGAGCTGACCATAACCATTCTTCAGAACGGGCTTCATTTAAATAATCTCCATTATAATGTTCTAATGCTTTTTCAAATAGATCAATATATTCATCTGAATTACTATTTTCTAAACTTTCTATTTTTTTACACGTCTTTTCAAAAACTTCTGCATCATGCCAGTAATTTGCTTTATTATTAAATTTATAAGCTGAACCAGTAGTTTTTATAAGATAATCTTTAGGTATATTACAAGCTTTTGATAATAGATTTCGTAATCGATAAACAAGCGCTGTTAGAGCACCTTCAGGATCATTGTTTTTATGTAATTTCAATACCATTATCAATTCTTCACGTGAAAT
>CAJXKY010000106.1 GCA_913055675.1 uncultured Halanaerobiales bacterium | reverse complement strand
GGTATGACAAAATCAAAACCGAGCATATTCATCACCCATTAGAAAATAGGGTGGGTTCTTTGCTCTTTATTCCTAAATATCTAAATGAATATATTATTAAATTTCACTATGGAATTTAGTTGAACTTATATTTTCCACTATTATATTTCCGTTTTTAATAACATATTTTCTATCTGCTCTTAATCTAAAGGCTTCTTGAATATTAGGAGCTTCAATAATATTCAAATCAGCTTTATTACCAACTTTAATTCCGTAGCTACCATCTACTCGTAATATCTTAGCTGCATTTATAGTAATCATATCAAATACAATTTTTACGGTAGCAGGAGTATTATATTGAGAAATATAGGCACACAACAAACCATAATCCAAGGGATCGCCCTTACCAAATATATGGAAGCCATCACAAATTGTATCTTGAGCAGTCGCTATATTTATACCCATTTCGACCATTTCTCTAATCCTTGTTACACCTCTTGTTCTTGGCTCTCTATCAATACCCATTATTGCCAATACTTGAGGATTAGTGCAAACATTAAAGTCCACAAGTTTTAATAATTTCATAACTTTTTCTGCATGAGCATCATTTTGATAACTTATTGAAGTACAGTGACCACCTGTTACCCTTCCATGATAACCTTCCTCTAAAGATCTCATAGCTGTATATTCAAGTGATCTCGCAAAGATATCTTTTGTTTGATCAATGTGCATATCAATATCAACATCATAATTTTTTGCTATTTCAAAAACTAAATTAATATGTTTTTTTGAATATTCATCTGTCCATTCTGCTGCTGGCATTCCTCCAATTAAATCTGCGCCCTCTTCCATCGCTTCCCAAAGCAATTCTTGCGTACCTTCGTTATTAAAAATTCCCTCCTGTGGAAATGCAACTATTTGAATATCACATATATCGTTACATTCTTCTTTAGCAGCAATTACACCTTTCAAGCCTATTAAATCAATTATATTGTCTATATCTACACTGGTTCTTATTTTAGTAGTCCCATGAGAAACGCAATCTTTGATGGCTCTAATTGCCCTACTTTTAACATCTTCTACAGTATAATTACGCTTCATATCATGCATAATTTTTATTGATTCTTCTAGTGTTTCAACCTCACTCTCACGACCTTTTAGAGCTGTATAAACCTTATCAAGATGCATATGAGGATTAACAAAGGTCGGAGTTACAATATAGCCCTTAGCGTCAATGATTTCCAATTCATTTTCCTCATCTATGTTTGGTTCTATCCTTGTAAATATTCCATCTCTTATTAATATATCCATTTCTTTTTCACGACCAACTAGTTTAGCGTTTTTTATTAACAACTTAATTCTCCTCCTTTATTATTTTTGAATTCTTTTATTATAATATTCAAAATTATTTGTGTTTTTCCTTTAAAGTAATCTACAGATTTATTATAAAAATTATAGAAAAACAGACAATAAAAAAATCCCCATCGTTAAATGGAGATTAATTAATAATAATTCATTCTATTTTTTTGTTATACAAATTCCTATTAATCCTGGTCCAGCATGAACAACCATTGCAGGACTTATCTCACCTAAGAGAGCTTCTTTCACATTTGGAATTTTTTTAAGTTTTTCTAGTATTTGTTCGCCCTCTTCTTTGGCATCAGCATGCATTACATCAACATAACAAATTCCTTCATTAATTTTTTCTTTTGCTATTTTAATAAGTCTTTTAATTGATTTTTTTCTTGATCTTACTTTATCAAAGGTAAAATATTTTCCTTCTTCATCAATTGAAATAATTGGCTTTATATTTAATAATTCTGCAATTGTACCTTTAACTTTACCTATTCTACCACCTTTTTTTAGATACTTCAAAGTTTCAACAATAAAATAAAGTTCTATATTATCTCTTTTTTCATATACCTTCTCTACAATACTTTTGAATTTTTCTTCACCAGCATCAATTAAGTCTTTGGTATATAATACCAGTCTACCTAAACCCATTGATAGCATTTTGGAATCTACAGTTTCTATTGTTAATCCTTCTATATCCTTACTTACCATTTTACAGGTATTATAAGTGGCACTTAACCCAGAAGAAATATGAATAGAAATTATATGGGTATAACCTTTTTCTTTAAGTTTTAAATATTTCCTTTTGATTTCATCCGGTCCAGGCATTGAAGTAGATGGTATTTCTTCACTAAACTTTTCATAGACTTCTTGTGGACTAATATTAACTCTATCTTTATACTCACTATCTTTATAAATAATATTTAATGGTAAAAAACTAATGCCTCTTTCTTCTAAAGTTTCTTTTGATAAATCACAGGTACTATCAGTTACCACTGCAATTTTTTCACTCATAATAATCTCCTTCTCTTTAAGTATTTCGTTAACTTAATCTTATTTTACTATATATTAACTAATAGTGCAAAATTTATAATTTTAAAAATTTCTAATTATGAGTTTCTGACTTAAAAGATGATGTATAATTAATAAAAAGGATGACCTACCAAACCCGTAAGTCATCCTGATAAAATATATCATATTTATATATTATTTACTCATCTTCGAGAAGATGACAGGCAGCGAAATGTTCTTCACCATAATCTTTAAACTCTGGTTCCACTTCAC
>CAJXKY010000105.1 GCA_913055675.1 uncultured Halanaerobiales bacterium | reverse complement strand
AGATATAATCTTGGTTTTATATTCCAAGGTCACAATCTAATTCCTGTTTTAACTGCATTTGAAAATGTTGAATTTGCAATAAGAATTATAGATAAACATACTCAAAAGGAGCGTAAGCAGAAAGTCCTTGATATTCTTGAATCAGTAGGTTTGGGCGGTTTAGAAGATAGGAGGCCGAATGAATTATCAGGTGGACAAAAACAAAGAGTAGCTATTGCCCGAGCATTAGTAAAAAATCCCAAATTAGTTTTAGCAGATGAACCTACTGCTAATCTTGATTCTGAAACTAGTGAGGAAGTTTTAGATATCATGTTAAAAATGAATCAAAAATTGGGAACTACTTTTATATTTTCCACTCATGACCCACAAGTTATGAAGTATGCAAAAAGGCTAATTGAAATTAGAGATGGTCAAGTGACTCGAGATGAACGAGGAGAGGATATAGATGTTCCTCACTAAACTTGCTATAAAGAATTTATTTCGACATAAAAAAAGAACAATTGTAACTGCTTTGGTAATAACTTTGGGTATATTTATATTTTTAGTATCAGATTCTTTGATGGTTGGTTTACGAGATATCTCACTTAATAATCATTTGAATTTACAAACTTCCCATCTCCAGGTTATGAATACCAATTATTGGGAAGAAAAAGATGAGTTTCCTTTAGATAATTTGATAAATGTAAATGAAGAACTAGAAAACAATTTAAAAAGTAATGAAGAGATACTAAAAGCCACACCACGTCTATATTTTACTGGGACTGTTAATAATGGTCAGGAAGAATTTCCGATAACTGCAGTAGGGATAAGACCCGAAACTGATAATGAAATAATTAATTTAAGTGATTATATATTAAAAGGTGAAATGCCAAAAGAAGGTAATTCTGCAATTCTTGGTAAACCTCTTGCAGATTTGATGGGTTTTGAAGTCGGTGATTACATAACTTTATTATTTAAGACTAAAGAAGGAACATTTAATACAATTGACGCCGAACTTACCGGTATATTAGATACTCCCAATCCTCAAATAAATGAGTATCAGATATTTATGCCACTTTCTCTTGTGCAAAATTCTTTGCAATTAGATAATAAAGCTAGTAAATATCTAGTTAAACTAGATAATAGGGAACAAGCTTTATCGATAACTAATAATTTAAACCAGGAATTTGAAAATCATGAAGGAAATTTACGAGCATATAATTGGGAAAAATTATCACAAGAAATTCTTGCAATGGTGAGACAAGGTGATATTGAAAATTTAGTTATGCTTTTTATCATAATTGTTCTTGCTGCTGTGGGGGTTATTAATACTATAATTTTATCTGCTTTAGAAAGGCTAGAAGAGATTGGAATGATGAAAGCCCTTGGATTAAAAGTTCGTGAGATAATATATATATTTGTAATTGAATCTGCATGTATTGGAACTATTGGTTCCTTTTTCGGTGTTATATTTGGCGGGGTAGGAGTATATTTCTTGTATAATATAGGTATAAGTATTTCAGCTATGACTGGAGGAGAAACCACCTTTGGAATACCCATTGCTGAAAGAATATACGGTGGTTGGAATCCAGAAGCTTTCCTATTCATTTTCTTTTTTGGTATAATAGTTTCTGTTTTAGCTAGTATTTTACCGGCAAGATGGGGAGCAAAAAAGGATCCAGTAAAAGCAATACATCATAAATAGGGGGTGGCAATAAATGAAGTTTCTACTTACTCTTGCCGGAAGAAATTTATTTAGAAATAAAATGAGAACCATTGTCTCTATCATAGCAATCGCAATAGCTGTTATGGTAGTAATATTTGCCCGTGGATTAGTGTTAGGAGTGTTAAATTCCTCTTTTTCCTTATATGTACAATATGATTCTGGACATATTAGAGTTGTAGATGAAACTTATGATCAAAAAGAACAACTATTATCATTAATCCATCCTGTAGATGGATTTAATGGGAATGGTGTTATGTCAATGGTTAATAGATTTGAAGAAGAAGAGGGTATTGAATTAGCAATTCCCAGGCTTAAATTTGGGGCGATGGCTAGCCCTGATGATGAAATTGTGAGAATGATGGGCTGGGGAGTAAAACCAGAAAAAGAGAAAAAATTTACCGAGATTGAGTCAAAAATTGTGAAAGGGAGAATGGTAGAAGAAGGTAAAAGAGAAGTTACTTTAGGTAGTGGCTTATTAGCTTCTTTAAATAAAGAAGTAGGAGATACTATTACAATATTATATAAGAACTCATTTGACGCCTTTAAAGGTTCTACTTTTAATATTGTAGGGGGAGTGGATCATTATCTTCCTTTGATTAATGATCGTCTATTTTATATCCCTCTTAGTCAAGCCCAAAGGATATTGATAATGGATAATAGTGCCACAGAGATTTTATTAAAAACACAATCAATGGGAGCAGCAGAAAACATTAAACCAGAAGTTCAACAAATAATTAATTCAAACGATAATAGAAACAAATATTTAGTACAAACTTGGAAAGAAGCCAATCCAACTTTACAACTCTTTGATGTGGCTCAATATATCTATAATGTAATCTATATCTTGTTAATTGTATTAGCTGCAATTGTTGTTATAAATACAATGGTAATGATTGTTAAAGAAAGAACCCAAGAAATAGGTATGATGTCAGCTTTAGGTCTTAAAAGCAAAGAAATT
Source organism: uncultured Halanaerobiales bacterium (assembly GCA_913055675.1). Classification (GTDB taxonomy): domain Bacteria; phylum Bacillota; class Halanaerobiia; order Halanaerobiales; family M55B127; genus M55B127. Next base: position 155 of record CAJXKY010000105.1, on the reverse strand, counting down.
CTGAGATTGTTTATAATGGAAGGTGCATTTATGGGAATTGTAGGTAGTTTTCTCGGTGCTGTCAGTGGTGGAGCATTAACAAAATATCTTTCAATAATAGGAATTGATTATACACAAGCAGTTCAGGGAATGACTGAAGAATTCTTTATGAATCC
>CAJXKY010000104.1 GCA_913055675.1 uncultured Halanaerobiales bacterium | reverse complement strand
AGACCAACTTTTGAAGGTGGACAAACTCCTTTATTTAGAAAATTACCTAAAAGAGGTTTTAATAATAAATTTAAAAAGCAATTTAGTATAATCAATGTTTATCAGTTAAATAGATATGAAGACGGTACTGAAATTACACCTGAAATGCTAAAAGATGATGGACTTATTGATAATATAGCTAAACATGGTGTCAAGATTCTAGCAAAAGGTGATTTGAGTAAAGAAGTAGTAGTAAAGGCAAATGCCTTCAGTTCATCTGCCGTTGATAAGATCGAAAAAGCCGGCGGAAAAGCTGAGGTGATATAAGTTGTTCTCAACATTTAAGAATATATTTAAAGTAAAAGAATTAAGAAAGAAAGTATTATTTGTATTAGCAATGATGGTTGTTTATAGGTTAGGAGCACATATCCCGGTCCCTGGAGTGGATGTTAGTATTTTACAGGAACGTCTTTTTCAGGGAAGTAGTGGAGGGGTGTTAGACTACCTTGATTTATTTTCAGGTGGTGCCTTAAGAAACTTTACTATCTTTGCGATGAGTATCACCCCATATATTACAGCATCAATTATTCTTAATCTTTTAACTGTTGTAATTCCTAAATTAGAGGAATTATCAAAACAAGGTGCAGAAGGTAGAAAGAAAATTGCACAGTATACTAGATATGGAACAATTGTATTAGCTGTTATTCAGGGTATTGGTATTACTTCATATATTAATAGATTTGGAGCTATACCTAATCCATCATTTTTTGATTTGTTTATAATTGTAGTGACATTGACAGCAGGTACAGCGTTCTTAATGTGGCTAGGTGAACAAATTAATGAAAAAGGTATTGGTAATGGTATATCTATAATCATTTTCACTTCTATTATTTCTAGATTCCCAAGTGATTTTTACAGCACATACAAGTTATTTAGAGCTGGTAGTATTTCTATCTTTAACATACTTTTATTCTTAGTATTTGCTGTTGCAATTGTTGCAGGGATAATATTTGTTCAGGAAGGTGAAAGAAGAATACCAGTACAATATTCTAAAAGAATTGTAGGTAGAAAAGTATATGGTGGTAGAAGCACTCACATACCAATGAAAGTTAATCAGGCTGGTGTTATACCTGTTATTTTTGCCTCATCTGTTCTGTTGTTTCCTGGTGTAATAGCTCAGGTAATACCATATGATTGGGCACAAAATATTGCAGCAATGATACAACCTGGTTCTACATTATATTTAATTCTTTATGGTTTAATGATCTTGTTTTTCACATATTTTTATACTGCTATTACTTTCAATCCAGAAGAAGTCGCAGAAAACATGCAGAAAAACGGTGGATTCATTCCTGGAATACGTCCTGGTAAAGCCACTATTAATTATTTAGATAAGATATTAGTTAGAGTAACACTGGCTGGTGCGGTTTTCTTAACGATTGTTGCACTACTTCCATTTGCTATGGGACCACTGACTGGTGTTAATATTAGTTTCGGTGGTACTTCAGTATTAATTATGACAGGTGTAGCTTTACAAACAATGCAGCAAATCGAATCACATCTACTAATGAGACACTATGAAGGTTTTATGGACTAATATAAATGAAAAGGGGGAAGACAATGAATCTTATATTACTTGGATTGCCGGGAGCAGGTAAAGGTACTCAGGCAGATAAATTAAGTAAAAAATACAGTATACCCCATATTTCAACAGGAGATATTTTTAGAACTGCAATTAAAAACAATACCGAGCTCGGGAAAATAGCCAAGGAAATTATAGATTCCGGAGGTCTTGTACCGGATAAAATAACTAATGAAATTGTTAGAGAAAGAATTAAGGAAGATGATTGTACCGATGGATTTATTCTAGATGGATTCCCCAGGACAATAAATCAAGCAGAAGCTCTGGAAACTATGTTGGAAAATATGAACAGAACATTAGACCTAGCTTTATATATAAAAGTTGCAAGAGAAGAATTGATTAAAAGGTTAACCCATAGAAGAACTTGCAGCAATTGTGGGGCAACTTATCATCTTGATTATAATCCACCAGAAGAAGAGGGTATTTGTGACGTATGTGGTGGAGAACTGATCCAACGTTCTGATGATACTGAAGAAGTTGTAAAGGAAAGATTAGAAGTTAATCAAGAAAATTTAATGAGAATATTAGATTTTTATAAAGAACTCAATAAACTGACTACTGTAAAAAGTAATGCAGGAATTGATGAAGTGTTTAAAAAGATAGATAATATTGTTAAGGAGAAAGTTTTATGATAATCTTAAAATCACCGAGAGAAATTAATATTATGAGAAAGGCTAACCAGATTGTAGCCAAAACTCATGAATATCTGCAAGAATTTATAGAGCCTGGAATAACAACTGCTGAAATTAATGAAAAAGGAGATGCATTTATTAGAGAGCATGGAGCCGAACCTTCTTTTAAAGGATATAGAGGATTTCCTGCTTCAATATGTGTTTCAATAAATGATGAAGTAGTTCATGGTATTCCTAGTTCCCAACGGGTTTTAAAAGAAGGTGATATTGTAAGCCTTGATATTGGAACTTTTTATAAAGGCTTTAATGGTGATGCTGCCCGCACTTTTCCTGTGGGAAAAATTTCAGAAGAGGCTCAAAAATTATTAAAAGTAACTCAACAAGCCTTAGAAGAAGGAATAAAAAAGGCTCAACACAAGAATCATTTATCCGATATTTCACATGAAATTCAATCTTATGTTGAGAAAAATAATTTATCGGTAGTTAGGGAATATGTTGGTCATGGAATCGGTACAGACATGCATGAAGCGCCACAAATTCCTAATTTTGGTTCTCCAGGTCATGGACCGGTATTAAAAGAAGGAATGACCTTGGCAATTGAACCAATGGTTAATATTGGAGATTTTAAGGTTAAGACTTTAGATGATAATTGGACGGTAGTAACAGAA
>CAJXKY010000103.1 GCA_913055675.1 uncultured Halanaerobiales bacterium | reverse complement strand
TATATCTACTGGTGGTGTAAGTATTGATGTGGTTAAAAACTATATAGAAAACCAAGACCGTTAAAATTCATCTCCCCTAAATCAAAATTAAAATTTAGAGGGAGTTTTCTTTTAACATTTTTTGATAATAATTTAATTTTACATTAGAAGTTATCATTCTGGTTTTCTTTCTATAAATTCTATAACTACTTTTCTTGGAGTTCTATAAATCCCCTGGCTAATTCGGGGTCAAACTGTTCACCAGCCCATTCTTGTATTTCGGCTAACGCCTCTTTATTTGAAATAGCTTCACTATAAGGTCTTTCATTAGTCATAACATCATAAGCATCTATGATAGATATAATTCTTGCTAAATAAGGTATATCTTTACCTTTCAAACCCTCGGGATACCCATTACCATTCCAATGTTCATGATGGCATAGTATATCTTTAGATACTAATGCAAATTCTTCAGAAGCTGACGCTATTTTGTATCCTCTCGCAGGATGTTCTTTCATTATTTTCCATTCTTTATCTGTTAACTTTTTTGGTTTATTTAATATATCTTCGGAAATAGTAGTTTTCCCTATATCATGCAAAGTGGCAATTAAAGATAATTTATTAAGCTCTGAATTAGATAGACCTAATTTTTGACCTAATTCATGAGCTAATCTAGTCATTCTCATAGCATGTTCTTTTGTTTCTTGACTTTTTGCACTTAAAGTATTTAATAATCCCTGAACAATATTACTCTTACTACTTTTACTTTCCGAAAGTTTATTTTGATACATATTATCATCAGCTATTCTTAAAATCTTTTCTATATTCTGTTCAGTATTTATTTTAGTAGCAATACCTAAAGCAATTGAAATAGGTATAATATTCTCGCTAGTTTTATTTGTCTTGCTTTTTATTCTACTTAATACTTTTTGGGCCTCTTCTTTTTTTGTTTGTGGAAGTAAAATAGCAAATTCATCTCCCCCTTGACGAGCTAAAATATCTTCTTTTCTAATAGAATCTTTTAGTATTTTAGCAGTTTTTTCGAGTATCATATCACCTTTTTCATGTCCGTAGCTATCATTTATAATTTTTAGACCATTCAAATCTGCCATTATTATACTAATCGGTAACTGACGCTTTGTATCCAAACGCTTCATTTCTTCTTCAAAATATCTTCTATTATATAAATCCGTTAGTGGGTCTTTATATGACAAATATTCTATTTTTTTCTCTTTCTTTTTTCTTTCTGTAATATCAAGGTGCATAGAAATAATCCCTTTATTACCATCAGGCAACGTAATATTTGTTTCTTTCAAGTGATAATTTTTGATTTCACCATTCTTATTAGGAGTTTCAATATCATATTCTAAATCTTTACCGTTTATTATTTTTTTAATATTCTTTTTGGCCAAATCTTTAAATTTTGGTAACACAAACTTGTCTATAATATTACTCCCTTCTAATTCCTCTTTTTTATATCCCGACATATCAGACATAGTCTTATTAACTTCCAATATATCTCCATTTTTATCTTCTATGATAATACCGATAGGAGCTGAATTAAAAGTAGTTTCATACATTTCTTTACTATATTTTAATTTGTTTTCTAAATTTTTACTCTCGGTAATATTACGAATGGTTGCTAATATTTCATTTTTGTTATTTATAGCCACAAGATTGGCTTCAAAATATTTTATATTTTCATCAATATTAAGTTTATATTCTACTTTTTCCATTTCTCCCTCATTAATCGCTAGAGAACAACGCTCTTTAAATTTATCAGTTACTGCTTTAGGTAAAAAATTAGTCATATTTTCTCCAATAAGTTCTTCTTTAGGAGCTATTAAATTTTCTGATCTTGAGGTCCAGACATCCCTGTAATTTCCATTTTCATCCAAAAGCATAATGATATCCGGAATGGTATTAATAATAGATTGCAGATAATTTCTGTTTTTTCTTAACTTTTGTTCAAGTTTATGTTCAGAAGTTATGTCTCTAGCTGAACAAACTACAAATTCCACCTGACCTTGTGCGTTTAATTTCGGATTTTTGCTTATAGAAAGTAATCTCTTTTCACCTTCACCATTTGCAATCCACTCTTCGGTATTAATTTTTTCTTTTTTGTTAAATACCTTTTTATTACCTTCTTTAGAAATTTCAGCTTCCTTTTTTGACATAATCTTGTTTATATTTTTACCTTCTATATCTGATTTATCAACTCCCAAAAAGTCAGCATGAGCTTTATTTACTTTTCCTAAAGTTTTTTCATCTTTAAGATACCAAATTTGTATATTAATGGTTTCTAACAATAATTCTTGTTCTTTTATATTTTGCTGTAATTTCTGATGCATTTCATATTTGTGCAATACCAAATTGATATTATTTTTAAGTTCTTGTTTGGTGAAGGGCTTATTTAAAAATACTGAAGCTTCCTGATTTTTTAGTTCATGCTTATTAATATTTATATCACTGCTAGTAAGAAAAATAATAGGAACAGTAATTTCAGTATTAATTTTTTTAGCTACTTCATATCCATCTATATCACCTTTGAGTACAATATCAATTATAATTAAATTAGGATGATTATTTTTTTTATTAAAAATATAATCTAGAGATGCCTCACCATAAGCAAAAACACCTTCAATATTATAATCCATTTCAGATATTAAATTTTTAAGCTTTTTTTGATGCAATTTGTTATCTTCTATGATTAAGATATTTTTCACTGTATTCACCTCAAAAAATTATTACTACTTATTAAAAAATACAAAGTCTTTTAATATACTATTATCTGATAACACTTTTTAAATTAAACAGTTATTTTTTACCATTATTCTTCTTATCTACTTTAGGAATAAAGAGCAAAGAACCCACCCTATTTTCTAATGGGTGATGAATATGCTCGGTTTTGATTTTGTCATACCATATGTAACATCAACAACCTTTTATTAAACTTAACTT
>CAJXKY010000102.1 GCA_913055675.1 uncultured Halanaerobiales bacterium | reverse complement strand
AGCGCCAAGTACGGAACCGTACGCTTGGTGTTGTGAGAGGACGGTAATTAAAATAATTAATTACCTCCTACTTGATTCAAAAATGTTGAAAGAAAACTCCCACTAAATCTTTAATTTGATTTAGGGGGAGATGAATTTCAACGGTCTTGATTTTCTATATATTTTTTAACTACCTCAATACTAGCACCACCTGTAGATACAATACAATAACTTCTTGACCAAAAATATTTTTTAGAATAAAAGTGATTTAAATAATCACCATAATCTCTTCTGATTAACCTAGATGTACTTGTTTTTAAACTATTAACCACTTTTGATAACTGCACCTGTGGTGGTGTACTAAACATAATGTGAATATGATCTTTTTCACCACCAAATTCTAACAGTTTACAACCTTTCCCTTTCAATAATCTCTTAAAATGAATATTTAAATCACTATATATTTCATTACTAATACATTCTTTTCTAAACTTAGTTACAACAACTAAATGGTAAGTTAAATTATATTTTGCATGTCTATTACTATTAAGTCGGTTATTCACATATATCATCTCCTGTAAAATAATATTTTACAATTAAATTATATCCTGATATAATTATACCAAAATATTACAATATAGTTAATAATTTCTATCAAAGGAGGTGAACCAATAAGTGAAACTATCTTTTAAGTTTAAACCAGCTATTAATCACAAGAATTTAAATATTATCAGGACATTAAGCTATCATACCTCTAAACTATACAATATTGTTAATTATTCTATTAATAAAGGAGAAAATAAACCTGTATATACTAAACTAGATGAACAATTTAGAAATAACTGGCATTGTGATTTTCTACATTCTCATAATAGGCAGCACTGTCTTAAACTATTAGCTCAAAACTGGAAATCATATTTTAAAAGTTTAAATGATTATAAAAATAATCCTTCTAAATATAATGGGATGCCTAAACCGCCAAAATATAAATATTTAGATTCTAATCCTAATGAAATTATATTTACCAACTATGCTATTAGAATTAAAAACGGTAATCTTTTATTATCTTTATCTAAAAAAATAAAATCTATGTATAAAGTGGACAATCTTAAATTTGAGCTTTCTGATAAAGTTCAAAGCTTTGTAAATATGGATTCTATTCAACAAATAAAGATTAAAAGGGGATCTGTTTCTAATAGATGGTATTTAATTGTGGTATATAATAAAGAATGTAAAAATAATAATGGTAAAAATGTAATGAGCATTGATCCAGGATTAGATAATTTAGCTGCTATAACTTTTAAGGATAGTAATAAAAATTATTTAATTAATGGTAAACCCCTTAAGTCTAAAAATGCTTATTATAATAAAGAAATAGCTCGATTATCCTCTATTAGAATGAAACAGATTGGTAGTGAAAAGTTTAAAAACACCAATAGGATTAAAGCCCTTAGAATTAACAGAAGAAACTATATAGTAGATTACCTGCATAAAGCAAGCAGGCAGATAATTAATATTGCATTAGATGAAAATGTAGGTACTATTGTTATCGGTGATATTAAAAATATTAAACAAAATTCCACCATTAAATCTTTTGTGCAAATACCAGTACAACGATTTGTTAATATGATAGAGTATAAGGCTAAACTTGAAGGTATTAATGTTGTTAAAATTAATGAATCTTATACAAGTGGATGTAGTGCTGTTGATTTAGAAGAAATCAATAAATCTAATTACAACAAGTCTCGTAGAGTGTATAGGGGTTTATTTAAAGGTAAAAAGACCTCTATTAATAGCGATATTAATGGTAGCCTTAATATATTAAGGAAATACCTAAAAGATAAATGTATTCCTGAACTCATTCATGGAGCTAGGGATAATGGGGTTGTGAACCCCCCGAAACGAATAAGTGTTACCTAATAGGTGGAAACTTAATTACAAAACTTCGTTTAAATCTATCTAGTAGCATATAACCACTATGGTATATGTGAAGTAATAGAAGCTCCTTCCAAATCTTGTTTTTGATTTGGTGGGAGAGGTTCACACTTATCTCTTTTTTTATATATACGACTCTTCTTTTAATTCATTTTTATAATCATTAACCCTTTCTACCTGTAAACAGAATGATTCTATCCTGGCCTGAATCACCTGGGTAAATATACTCCCATCCACCTCTATCGCTAAAAAGGGTAGGGAAGAAAACTTATCAAGTATTTTTTTACTCTCTGGATCATCGGCAACTCTTTTTTTCTGTTCTTCTAGAGAAGAGTTTAAGATTGATTCAGCCTCCCGGTGAGGCATACAACCAAAGGGACCGATAATTATGACACCATCAACATCATCTACAACTTCATCAATGGTGCCTCCCACAGTTAATACCGCTTCCCCTGTCAGTTCCGGTGAAATGGCTTCTTGAGCGGACTCTACTATCTCATCAATATCGGTAATTCTATATTCACATAGTCCACTTTCACACATAATTTTTTTGATTTTTTTATCAAATCTTTTTTGCACAAAAGATTTAATATTGTTTTTAAACTTCTGTAAAAAGCCAACTTCTGGTTTGTTGATTTCATTTTGCACAAGATAATCTACATAATACAGCCATTCATTATTGGGAGCTACTTTAGTAACAATATCCCTTTCAGCCAATTTTTCTACCAGATAACGGCGCGAAAACTCGTCACTCCTCACATAAATTTCACCGGTTAGGGCAACTTTTTTTGCCTCTTCATAAGATTGTTTTAAATTAATGTTAGAAAGTTTGTCTGCTTCTTCTTTTAACACATCTTTTAAGTCAAACCAGCCGAAGTTTGCCAGGGCATCAAAAATCCGGTTTTTACTATCTTCAAACATTTCTACTGCTTTATCTTTATCTTCAGCCAATGTAATTATGGTGCTGTAAATATCTTCTAAAACATCAGAGACGATGATCGCCTGCCAGCCTCGCAGGGTAAACTTCTGACCCATACCTGCATAACTATTGTCTGCAGATAAAGTAAGTAAGGCTACATCTTCTATTTCTTTTTCTTCTAATAAATTATTAATCAGTACATTATACGGGCCAAAACG
>CAJXKY010000101.1 GCA_913055675.1 uncultured Halanaerobiales bacterium | reverse complement strand
CAAATATTTTTACATAATTTCAATGTGCATGAAACTATTTATGAGTTCTTATCCCTATTTTTCGCAGTGTAATCATAAATTAATGTATACTAAATTTTTTTTTTTAATATTTAATTATTAATCTTATAATTGAAAGTCATCAAAAGGAATAAAATTAGCACAGTAATATAAAAATAATAAAAAACTATAAATAAACATTTTTCAAAATATCATAAAAATGTTCACATAGAGCAATTGTAATGTAACTTAATACGTTTCCTCTTATATTATAATAACTCAATAAATTTTACATAGAAATACTTAAAGGAATTATATTAAATATCAAGAATATTACAAGTAGTGATAATATTTGACAATATATTTTAAATATAAACAGGGAGGTAGTATTTATTGGGAGAATATATTGATAGGAAAGAGGTAAAGTCAAAGCTACATAATTACACTGAATATTTAGTATTTGAAAAATTGGAAGAATTATTGGCCAAAGAAGAGTATAAAAATGTATGTAGTTGTGAGAAGTGTATTTTAGATATGTGCACATATGCTTTAAATCGTTTATCGGCACAGTATGTAGTTTCGCATAAAGGAGAGGTTTATACTAAAATAAAGGATTTTAATCAACAGTCAAAAGTAGATGTGATGTCGGTAGTGGCTAAGGCTATTGAAGTAGTAAAAAATAATCCTCATGATGAATAAAGTATTAAATATTATATTTGTATCCAAATTATTGCAATGTTTCTAATAAAATGTTATATTAAAGTTAGATAAATAAATAGTTCCTAAGAACGAAAAGGTAATCTTTACTGAAAAGTAAAGAGCGCAAAGCTACGGAATCTAAGGTTAGATACTATGATTGCCGAGCTGCCGAAGCAGGAACAGGATTTCACCTGTCTCTTGTTTAATTAAAGAGGCATTTTTTTTTTGATTCTGTTCCTCCAGTAGGGTAAATCCATCGTGAGGTGGAGACACAAAGCCACGGATCAGGTATTAACTTGACAGCCGGGTTACAGAGGAGGGAAAAAGATGTTAAAACGCTCTATAGTATTAATTATAGTATTTGTATTAATAGTTTCTTTTTCTTTAGTAGCTTTAGCAGAAGAAAAATCACCTAATAATCAATCTGGAGTTAAAGTGCTTGAAAACGAAGAGGGTAAAGTATCCAAAATTGAGTTCTTGCCTGCAGTTAATGAAAAACCCACAAAATTTGGTAACACACAACACCTAGACAATCCAATTCTTGTAGCAGGTAGTTAAAATTTAAAATAAATAAAAATCATTTATAATTGCTTATACTTTAATTATGTTTTACTCTTTTAAAACTAAGAGGCGTGATGAAAAGTATAAGTATTTTTTTTGATTGTAATAATTTTCTAATCCTTTTTGAATTTATCTTCAATTTTTAAAAAAGTATCAACAACTTTTGGAGAGAACTGTTTGCCTTTTTCAGATTTAATTTCTTCAATTGCTTCTTCTTTTGAAAGAGCTTTTTGATAAGGTCTTTTATATATCATGGCATCATAAGCGTCTGCAACGCTTAATATTTGTACTTCAATTAATATTTCATCGCATTTTAAACCCTGTGGATATCCATTGCCATCCCATCTTTCGTGATGTTGATATATAATTTTTGCTATTTTATCAAATTGTTTTAGGGAGAATTGTTTTGATATTATTTGTTTTCCCCATAAAGTGTGTTTTTTCATGGTTTCCCACTCTTTTTCATTTAATTTACTTGGCTTTTGTAATAATGATGCGGGTATTTTAGCTTTTCCAATATCATGCAGAAATGATGCATATCCCAAAAAAATTTTTCTTCTCTAAACTTAATTTCTCAGTAATTAAACTACTTAATTTCTGTAATCTCATACAATGTTCGTTAGTTTCAACATCTTTTTCAGCCACTTTTCTATTTAAAGATAATAATTCGTTTATTCTTTTTTGCTCACTAGCAAAAATTGGTGTCGATGTAATATATAAAAGTTTGGTTTCTTTTATGGTTTTAAAATATTTTTCTTCTTCTCCACTTCTAGCAGTTATTGAGTCTTCAGGGTAAGAGTTAAATCGTCCTTTTCATTATATATTTTTCCTTCTAGGATATAAAATAACTCAAAATTTTCTTTATCTCCACAGATAATTTGGAAAGTTTTTTCTGGAGCAATTATCTGTTTAATAATTTCTATATTATTATTTTTAGCTATTAAATAAAGTTGAGTAGATTCTTTTTCGACTTTATCTATATATTCTTTTTCTTTATTAATTAAGATATTATCCGGATAATTGGGAAACTTAAAGTTTTGTTTTTTTATTTTAATGAATTTATATTATTAATCAAGAAATCCATAAGTTCTTCAAAGTTATTACCATTTTTAGGCTAGTGAGCATATGATTTATTAATATTTAAATAAAAAGTTTCATTGTTTATTTTAAATGTTTTTTCTACTAATTTATTATTTAATTTATTAGAATATTTTTTTAAATTATTGTTTTTAGTAAATATTAATATTTTATCCTTTTCAAATTGGTAGATATCATCTTCTGTTTTTAAAAATTTATTTAAATAAGCCCAGATATTTTTAAATAGTTTAATTCGTTCAGAATAATTAAAATTTAATTTATTTAAATCTAATGAAAACAGGATTAAACCAAATGAATCTATTATATTATTTTCAATAATTTTATTTAAACTATCGTAAAGGATAGTCAGTTTTTTTAATTGTTTATATGGATTGTTTTTATCAGGTGATTTCATAATTTTTAATCTCCTCTTATCTTAAATTTATAAAATTTAATATATTGTATATTATTATATAAATTATTGTATATATAGATATTTGTTATTATACATCATATTAGAGTTAACGACAAATATATATGAATAAATGAACTATATATGAGTAAATATTTAAAGGAAAAAGGATACTATAATAGAATTATAAAATATACAGAGGAATTTAATCTGAATTGTTTTGACAATACGAAATTTTAAAAGAAATACGGTAGAGTGTCAAGAGGAATCAAGAAAAAACAATAAATAAATTCCACTATTTAAGCTAAATTT
>CAJXKY010000100.1 GCA_913055675.1 uncultured Halanaerobiales bacterium | reverse complement strand
TGTTAATGTTAATGCAAGAATTACAAATAAACTTAATTTCTTCAAATCAACTTCCCCCTTTAAAATATTTTTTATTAATTGTTGGTAAAAAAATATGATTCCCAACTTTTTTAGCGTCAAATATAATATTCAAGATTAAACAACTTTTTCCTGCTTCAAACTTATTAAAAACTTAAAGAATTCTTGTCTATACTTACATCCCCTGCAATAAATTTCTCTACTATACCATTATCTTTTTCAACCACTAATTCTCCTTTATCAGTTATATCTACCACTTCCCCTTTATATTTGTTTTTATCAGAAGTGCTAAAAATTATAACTTTATGGAGCATAGACATATTACTTTTCCACTTATTAATTATATCATTAATTTCATTATTTTCAAACTTTTCATAATATAAACCAAAAATATTTAATATATCAGCCAAAAATTTTTCTTTGTTTATCTTTTCCCCTTTTATCAATCTTAATGATGTAGAAGTATCTGCAAGTTCTTCGGGAAAAACTTTTTGATTAACATTTACTCCTATTCCAACAACAACTCTATCAACCTTATTGCCTTTGCTTTTAAATTGAGACAAAATACCACATAATTTTTTATTTTTATAAAGAATATCATTAGGCCATTTTAGATCAGAATTTATATTTAGGTTACTTATTGCTTCATAAACAGATAAAGCCCCTATTAAAGTTAATACAGCTGCTTTATCTAATTTATTTTTATCAGGTTTTAAAATAATACTAAACCATAAACCACTTTTTGGGGAATGCCAATTTCTATCTAATCTTCCCCGGCCTTTCCTCTGTTCTCCTCCTATTACTACCGTTCCTTCTTGAATATCTGCCATTTCCATTGCAATTTTATTAGTAGAAATAACAGTTTCATAATATTCAATTTTATTAATTAAGGAATTATTAATTTTCCTTTTGATTACCCTTATATTAGGATTCAATAGGGATCACTTCCTTTTGACAACTATTAACTATTATAATATAATTTCTTGTATAAAGCAAAATAAATTAAAATGGAGGTTAAATTATGCAAACAACCAAAAAATATTTAATCAATAAATTTAAATTGATAGTGACCCTGTCATTACTGGTAACTTTACTAATAACACCAACTATTTTTGGTCAAGAAGAAGAGGTGCAAAAAGTCACTGAAAAGGTGTATATCACTGATAATAATTTCTTTGCAGAAATTGCTGCAAAGGTAGATGCTGGAGTTGTGAAAATCACCACCATAACAGAAAGAAGTGAAACCGAAAAAAACACCCCACTCCAAAGTGATCCATTCTTTAGATACTTTTTTGGAGATCAACTACCTAATCTACCAGATAATATAGAAGGGTATGGGAGCGGATTCATAGTGAGTAATGAAGGTTTTATTGTCACTAATCAACATGTTATCCATAATACAGATCAAATTAAAGTTAATTTAAATGATTTTGAAAAATCTATAAAGGCTAAAATAATATGGTCAGATTATAATCTGGATTTAGCCATTATAAAAATCAATGTTAATCACAAATTAAAACCGATTCAACTAGGTAACTCGGACAACATTCGACCAGGAGATTGGGCAATAGCAATCGGTAATCCCTTTGGCTTTGAGCATACTGTAACTACTGGAGTAATTAGCGCCCTAGGCCGACCAATTCAAATTCCTACTTACCAAGGCCAACTTAGAACCTATAAAAATCTTATTCAAACAGATGCTGCAATTAATCCAGGTAATAGTGGTGGCCCTCTATTAAATATGGAAGGAGAAGTTATTGGGATTAATACTGCAGTAAGTTCTCAGGGACAAGGTATTGGATTTGCTATTCCTGTTAATGAAATTAAAGGGGTAGTAGAAGAACTTAAAAATAAAGGTGAAATTATTCAACCTTGGTTAGGAGTATCAGTTGGTCAAATCAGCCCTGATGTACAGGATTATTTTAATCTAAACAATAATAAAGGGGCTATTATACTAGATGTCTTTCCGGATAGCCCAGCCTTTAAAGCTGGTTTGAAACCATATGATATTATAAAAGAAATCGATCAAGAAATTATAGAAAATCCAGATGACGTTGTGAATAAAGTAAATCAAAAAGAAATTAGTGAAAGAATTTTAATACAAATAATTAGAGATGGTAATACTGAAATAATATTTGCAAGAATTGGTAAAAAACCCAATCGATTATAAAAATTAAATTTTATTAATAAAGGCTACCATTTTACTGGTAGCCTTTATATTTAATCATTCTCCAAAATGTTTAGTATTTCATTCTTAAATAGTATTTTTGTTAAATAACTATATACAAGAATAGTTACTGGTTGTCCAATTAATCTGGGTATTAATAACGGACGATAAGGAACACCAAATAAAATATGAATGAAATAAGGTACTAGTAAAATAGATGTTATTGATTGTCCTACTGCAATTGAGATGAGAATATATGGTAATGTTCTTTTGTTATGAAAAAAATACTTCATTAAAAATCCAGGTATAAATCCTGTCAGAAAAGCTGTTAAGGTAAAGTGAGGCATATATGCTCCCATTGGACTAATCCAAAAACCTACCAGATCTGTAACTGCACCTACTAATCCTCCAGCCACAGGACCAAACACCATACCTGCAAAAATCATGGGAAGGGAACCAATTCCAATTCTTATTCCTTCAACACCAAATAATGGCAAACGCAAACTTAAAAACCGAGTTAATACAATTCCCAAAGCTGTTAATAAAGATAAAAATACCAGTTTCCTAGTTGAAATTTTCATTTTTTATTACCTCTTTTTTGGTAATATCATATATCTGCACCAAAGATAAATCTCTTTGGTGACAGCGGACGAGAAATTCATACCGCAGTAATAAACATTCGTTCTAAAGCAACGTCCCATCTTTAGACACTCTAACGCATGAATTCTACTCTATCACCATATATTCTTTTAACTAATTGAATACTATTTTAAACAATGAAAATATTTTATTAAAAACTTAGCATACTAAATTAAAAGAGACCTGTAATCTTTCCATTTTCATCAATATCAATATCTTCTGCTGAAGGTCTCTTTGGTAATCCCGGCATCTTCAATACAGGACCGGTTGA
>CAJXKY010000099.1 GCA_913055675.1 uncultured Halanaerobiales bacterium | reverse complement strand
CCCTCAAGGGGATTCGAACCCCTGTCGCCAGGATGAAAACCTGGTATCCTGGACCACTAGACGATGAGGGCAAAATTTTAAAAAATGGTCGGGCTGCTCGGATTTGAACCGAGGACCCCCTGCTCCCAAAGCAGGTGCGCTACCAAACTGCGCCACAGCCCGTTATCACGACGCAAGTATTAGTATATATAAAAACCCGGCTTAGGTCAATGTTAATTATAACATAATAAGCATAATGAGAATAAATTAGCTGATTTATACTCAATAATACTCTATCTTATACAAACAAGTAAAATGTGATATTTAAAATTGAATTTTAATACTGTATAATAAATAGACAAAGAAAAAAATGATTATATGAAAGGAGTGTTAAGATATGAAAATACTTTTAACAAATGATGATGGTATATATGCTGATGGTATTCAGACTTTAGCTAAAGCTTTAGCTAAGGGGGACCATGAAATAGTGATGGTTGCACCAGATAGAGAAAGAAGTGCTTCTGCTCATTCAATTACTATTAATGATCCTTTAAGAGCCAAAGAAGTAGAATTTAAAAAGATACCTAATATAAAAAGTTATAAAATTGATGGTACACCTGCTGATTGTGTTAAATTAGGTATTGAAAAATTTATTAATTTTGAACCAGATTTAATTATTTCAGGAATAAATGCTGGCGGTAATTTAGGATATGATGTTTTGTATTCTGGAACTGTTTCAGCTGCAATTGAAGCCTGGATGATGGGTTATAATTCTATAGCAGTTTCATTAGTAATGGATGAATTACGCAATTTTGAAATGGCTGCAAATTTTGTAGCAGATTTTCTTAATAAATTAAAATTAAATTTATTACCAGAAAGAATGTTATTGAACATAAATGTTCCAGATATAATTGAAGAAAATCTTGATGGTACTTATATTGCTGATCTTGGTAGTAGTAACTATGTTGATACTTTTGAAAAAAGAGTTGATCCTATGGGGGAAGATTATTATTGGTTATCAGGAAGGACTACAGAAGAGTTTTCTTACAATACTGATATTTGGGCTGTTAATCATAACAAAGTCGCCCTTACTCCTCTTAAAATTGATTTAACTAATGTTTCTCAAAAAGAGGTAATCCAAAAAATACTGAAAAGTTAATTATGAGGTGATCTTAATTAAAGATAAAGGAAAAGTAATGTATATAAAAAAACTAGATAAAAAAGCACTAAATAACTGGGTGTCTCCTGAGTTAAAGGCTCTGAGTTTTATAGAATTGAAAAATCCAACTGAAATATTAAATTTTATAAATAATTGCACTAATTATTGTGAAATTAACTATAATAAAGAAAAAATTGAAGATATTATCTACAGTAATAGATATTTAGCTTACATTTATTATAAAAATGACAATCCACTTGGCTTTTTAATTTCAGATATAAGTGTAAAAGATAATAAAAAAATATTAAAAATAGAAAACGTTGGTATTTTAAATAAATATATAGAAAAATCACATGAATTAGATTTTATAAAAAGTATTATATTTAAAGCCTGGGAAAAGAAAGGTATTGATAAAATTATAATAACTTTTAAATCTACTGAAAACAAGATGAAAGAAATTATGAAAGATTTAGAGTTCAGAAAAGAATATTGAAAGAGAGGAAATTATGTTTATTAAATTATTAATTGTTTTTGCAACTGTACCTTTGATTGAGTTAGCATTATTAATAAAAATAGGAGAGTTCATCGGTATTATTCCAACTATTATTATTGTTGGTTCTACAGGTATTATTGGTATAACTCTTGCTCGAAGTCAGGGCTATCAAGTTATTAAAAAAATAAAAAATAAAATTGAGTTAGGTAAATTACCAGCTGATGATTTAATTGGTGGTGTTTTGATATTAATTGGAGGAACAATGCTACTTACCCCGGGAATATTAACTGATATAACTGGATTTAGTTTAATTTTTCCAATAACCAGAAGTGTTTTTGTAAAAATTGCAAAAAACAAAATAAAAAAATATATTGAAAATAATCGCAGGGGGATTGAAATATGAAGGATTTGAGTTTAATACAGGGTGTAGAGTATTCTCATCAAATACTTAAAAAGTATATTGAAAAAAAAGATGTAGTTATTGATGCAACAGTGGGTAATGGAAATGATACTTTGTTTTTAGCAAAATTAGTTGGGAAAAATGGAAAAATATATGGTTTTGATATTCAAAGAAAAGCTATTAGAAATACCAGGAATAAACTAGTTGAAAATAATTATAGTAAAAGAGTTAAATTAATTGAAGATGGTCATGAGAATATGAAAGATCATATTGAAAATGAAGATATTTCAGCTATATTATTTAATTTAGGATATTTACCAGGAAGTGATAAAAAAATAATTACACGTCCTAATACGACTCTAAAAGCTATAAAAAATGGTTTAGAAATTCTTATAGATGGAGGTATTATTGTTATTGTTATTTATCCAGGTCATGAAGGCGGAAAAATCGAAAAAGAAAAAATTATTGAATATGCCTCTGACTTAGATAGGAAAAAATATAATGTTCTTCATTATTATTATTTGAACCAGGAAAATAAACCTCCAGAAGTATTAGTTATTAGAAAACGTTTAAATATCTAAAAATTTTATTATAAAGATTTAATAATTTGGGAGGAATACTGTGAGTAAAGCAAATAATAAAAACATCCGAAAAAAAATATATCATAAGGCTTCACAATATCTTCTTAATTATGGATTAAAGGGTTGGAATATGGATCAACTCGCAGCAGAAACAGGAATGGCAAAAAATACATTATATAAAATAATTGGTTATAAAGAAGATATGATCAAAGAAATATATTTAAATAAAATAAAATCGATCGAGCGACAAGTAAAAGTAACAGTAAATAAAGATGAAAATTATTTTGAAAAATTTTTAGAATTAGATAAAATGTTTCTGGATTTAATTCGATATACTGAAAGTAGACAGGCAAGAGAAGTTTTTTTAGAATATCCGCAAGTAGAAAACGAAATAAGAAAAATAAAAGAAAAAATTAATAATCATATAATAAATTTTATAAAATTAGGTATTGAAAAAAACAAATTAAAAAATAATAATGAAGCAGATTTTTATTTTGATTTAATACTATCTTTGGCCTTTTATTATGTAAAAGAAAAAGAGATTAAAAATAATAAGGAATTATTTAGAAAGTCGTTAAATACTCTTATAAAAGGAATAGCAAAAGAATAATTTTATAAATAGATTATTTAGAATACCAGAATAAATATAAGAAAATAAGAGTATTAACGTTTTAATCTATTTTAAACTACTCTAATTTATATTTTTAAACTTGACCCATAAGCTTCTCTTAGTTATAATTGTTTTTGCGTTGTGAAAAAAGAAGGTTATCAATTGATGTAGTGCTGACGTAGCTCAATTGGCAGAGCAGCTGACTTGTAATCAGCAGGTTACCGGTTCAAGTCCGGTCGTCAGCTCC
>CAJXKY010000098.1 GCA_913055675.1 uncultured Halanaerobiales bacterium | reverse complement strand
TATGACAAAATCAAAACCGAGCATATTCATCACCCATTTGAAAAAAGGGTGGGTTCTTTGCTCTTTATTCCTAAAACTTAATAAAAAGAAAAGAGTAGTTAAATATTAATTAATAAGGCTTATTAATAATAAAAGGGAATTAAGAAAAACAATTATACTTATCTGCGGATCAGTAGGCTAGTGGTTCAAGTTCTTACTAACACGCCATCTGTTAACCTTATCATGTCAAACATGATAAGGTTTTTCAATGTCTAGAGATAAAAATGTTGCTTAAAAAGGCTAAATGTTAGCCGAAAACGATTAATATGAATTGAAGACTGTAAAAAGGATGTATGGATGTAATTATAACCTCCTTATTTCAAAGGGGATTTTTATATTTTGAATAACAAACGATGTTCTTTTGATTTATTAAAATTATTGCTTCCTATTACTTGTATATATAAAAATATTGGTAGGTAATCTTCATATAGTAATATTCTCTAAGTTTTAAATCTAATAAAAAGGATTAACTATGTTTTTATTCAAATAGTAAATAATCTAATTTATCAGTTAATAAGATACGATAATAACTAATATCAGGTTTACAGCGAAAAACACTGCGAATAAAATACTATAACGTGTATAATCGAGTATATAAAAATAAAGGTAAAATTATAATATTGATCAAAAAAAGTTATAAGAGCTTTTTATATCTAATTATTGTTTATGGTAATGTAGTAATGTACAAATAAGTAAAATAAAAATATATAGACTTGGAAATAGTCTCTCAGATATTCAGGTATTTTAACAGTAAAAAAAATGGCAGAATTTTAAAAGTAAATATAAATAGAGCATACCAATAAAGCAATATAGAGGATTTTCCTTCATTTAAATCGGAAATAAAATTATGATATACAGAAACAAATTATTACAGTGGATAGATGAGAGAAGTCATTATTAAGTGGATTGATAACTAAGAAAACGAGTGCTAAAACTTTTAATCTAAAAAATAACTTGTGTAAATAATCTTGTTTTTATGAATGCAGGATGTTTTTAATTCACATATAATTAAAATATATGCTAGTCAATGGAATGGTCTTATCAAAATAGCTTATAGATTACCAGTTGATCAAACTGTTACGTATGTTATTAACTTTAATTCCCATTAATATTACAAAAGAGGAGATGTTTAAAATTAAAAAAAAATTATTTCTAATTACCTTTATTCTTTTTTTAATTCTGCTATCTGCTGATCCGATCTTAGCTCAGTCAAATTTAAACTTTCAGGCAACGATTAACGAAAATCTGCAGTATATAAATGTAACTGTAGAAGTAACAGACATTGAAGCAAGTCGTGATAAGTTATTCTTCTCACTGCCTCAACTATTTGGATTTTTTGAGAATAAAGATCAATTCAACTATCTGGATTATGTACATAATCTAAAAGCTTATGACCAAAAAGGAGAATTGGATATCACAAAAAAAGATAATTTTTTAGAAATAGAACTTAATTCAGATCAATTATTTTTAGAATATGAAGTGGATAAGCAGATATATTTTCCCGAACCTTTTGTTCCTGATCAGCTGCTGGCGATTATCTATACCACTGATACTTATGCCTACTTTGACAGTAAGTATATCTTTTTGATACCGGACAGAATAGATGAGACTGAAAGTATAAATGTTACTTTTGATATCCCGGATGGCTGGAAAGTTTTTGCTCCCTTTAAAAAAATTAATAATCATTATTCAGTCAAAGATAATAAGGTGATTTCTCATCTTAGTCATTTTAAGAGATCTTCTTTTTACATGGGGGAAGCGGAATTTATTGTAGAAAAAAGTGATAATAATACTACTCATCAAATAGCAAGATTGAAAGGAGATAAAAACCAATATTCTTTAAATAACAAGACTGAAGCTCAAAATTTTATGAATAAGGTAACTAAAGTCTATAATTACTATGTAGAAATATTTGAAATTAATCCCTATCCATCTGATCTCTGGCTACCTATGACAAGAGATTATATTGATGGTAAACAGCTTAGCTCAGCTTCAAATAATACTGGTACTGGCTGGCATTACTGGCCAGATGATAGAGAGTTTGAAATAACCTGCCATGTTGTTCAGTCTTTTATGGGAGGAGGAAAAAACCTACCTTTATTTGCAGAAACAGCAATCTTTAAAGGAATCGGAGAATATTATTTTGGTCATCTTGCAGCCTATGAGATATTTAATAAAGATTTAGAATTAGGGAAAATGTACTATACCTATCTGGTCTATGAACGAATTTTAGAGAATGATGTTTCTGACCATTATGAATATGAATTTATGAAAGGTTATACGCTGGCAGTTTATTTGGATAATAGAATTCAGGAGATATCCTATGATAACTACTCACTTAAAGATGTAATTAGAAAATTATCCAATAAATATGCTTTAGAAAACCATAAAATTACTTTTCAAAATTTACAGGATGCCGTTTTTGAATTAACTGGCAATAGAATGGAATCAGAATTTGATAAGTATGTTTATGGTGAACAAAAGATACCTGCCTATCAATATCTAAAAGAGTATAAAGATGAGTTTGAAGAACTTGATAAAACCTTAGATGATTCCTTTGGTACAGAATTAGGAGGCCATGTTACTCCATTATTTATAAATATTGAGCTAACTCTGCATAATAATCAGCATATTATGTCCGGCATCTATATGCCGATTTATCTGGAACAATTTCAAAAAGAGGTAAAAAATAATTACAACATTGATCAATTAACTAAAGCAGATGTAGAAGAGATATTGACAGAGTTAGCAGGGGCAGATTGCACCGGGTTTTTTGATCGCTGGCAGAGCAGTTATGGTGAGTTATCTCTGCAAGAATTAAAAGATTGGCTGTCTTATAGAAACAATATTTAAATATTTTAAAAGAAAATATGTAGCTGTAAATCCAATTAATTTTTAAGGCAAGCAAAATAGCTATGAATATTGTTATATCAAGGGATTTAGTAAAAAAACAGGTTTTGGTAGTAAAAAACATAAAGTGAAGTATTTGAATAAAAAGGATACTGTATTTTATATTTATAAAAATTGTGGAGTTATAGCAGCTGCTAAAGTATTAAGTTCTGTTAAAGAAGATAAGAATAATAATGAAAAATATAGAAAAGTAAAATTTTTAACTTCTGTTCCAAATAAAGAAGTAGGCACTAAAGATTATTTAACATTTAAAGAAGTAAGAGAGATATTAGGCCATGGATTTTATTAGAGAGGTATTCGTAAATCTCTTTATCTTTCTAATGGAGAATCAAAACTAGTAATAAAAAAGTTTTTAAAAAAGGTTCTTCTCCAATTCAGTTGGTCACAAACCCGGAAAAGCCTGATGAATCTTTAACTTAAAGTAATTTATATCATGATAACCATAGGCTCGTCGTTTAACCTCTTTAATTTTGTTATTGGTACCTTCTAATTTAGAGGTATGAATTGGACAATCACCATAAGTAATAATTCCATA
>CAJXKY010000097.1 GCA_913055675.1 uncultured Halanaerobiales bacterium | reverse complement strand
TCTGTCCTATTTAAAGAGGTGTCAAATTCTAAGAATAGACGAGTATTTAAGAGCTAATTTAACTAACAAGAGGGAGGTTCATAAATGGAAATTGGAATGGTTGGTTTAGGTAAAATGGGTGGAAATATGACTAAAAAATTGCTTAAAAACAATCATAAAGTTGTAGTTTATGATGTAAATCAGAATATTGTAGAAAAATATAAGGAAAAAGGAGCATTACCTAGTAATAGTTTGCAGAATTTAGTTAAAAGTATAGAAAGAGAAAAGAAGATCATCTGGGTTATGGTACCTGCCGGAGAAATAGTAGAAAACACAGTTCTAGAACTCTCAAATTATTTAAGTGAAGGAGATATAATTATTGATGGAGGAAATTCAAATTATAAAGATTCTATGATGTTAGCAGAAAAGTTAAAAGAAAATAATATTGATTTTTTAGATGTCGGGACAAGTGGTGGTGTATGGGGATTAAAAGAAGGTTATTGTCTTATGGTAGGTGGTCCAGAAGAGGCTTATCTTGAAGTTGAATCTATATTTAAAGATTTAGCACCTAAAAATGGTTATAATTATGTTGGAAAAAATGGTTCGGGTCATTTTGTTAAAATGGTACACAATGGTATTGAATATGCTATGATGGAAGCCTATGCGGAAGGCTTTGAAATATTGAAATCAAAAGATAATTTTGATTTAAATTTAGATGAAATTGCAGATTTATGGAACCATGGTGGAGTGATTAGATCTTGGTTATTAGAATTAACAGCTGGTAGTTTAAAAGAAAATCCTAATCTAGAGGGGGTTCAAGATTTTGTTGAAGATTCTGGGGAAGGTCGATGGACAGTGATGGAATCTATTGAGCAAGAAGTACCCGCTTCAATTATAGCATTATCATTATTTAAAAGATATAGATCACGTCAGGATGATTCATTTAGCGCTAAAATTCTATCAGCGATGCGAAATGCTTTTGGCGGTCATGAGATTAAAAAGGAGTAGTGCTATGCTTAATAAAAAAGAAATCAAAGGTGAAATAATAGATAAAGACAAATTTTCTTTTACTACCGATAATTTTATAAAAGAACCACTAATTTTTGTTATATTTGGAGGAGGAGGAGATTTGGCCAAAAGAAAACTTCTTCCTGCTTTATACAAATTATATTACAATGATAGATTGGACTGTGAATTCAAGATTATTTCAGCTGGTTTACCAGAATTAGGTACAGAACAGTATAATAATTTTATAGAAGAGTCTATAAAAAATTATAATAGTAATATTTTTGAAAAAAACATTGTAAAAAAATTTAAGAAAAATATTGAATTTATTGGTTTGGATTTTGAAATTGAAGATGATTTTAATACTTTAAAAGACAAGATAAAAAGCACCGCTGATTTAATGAACATTAGTAAACCTAATGTTATCTACTATTTGGCAGTACCACCTCAATTTTCTGAAACGATAATCAATAATTTAGGTAAATATAACATGCAAAAAATATTCAATACAAGAATTGTAATGGAAAAACCCTTTGGTTATGACTTGAAATCCGCTATTAAACTTAATGATAAAATTCAAGAAGTATTCAATGAGGAACAAATATATAGGATTGACCATTATCTGGGTAAAGAAACAGTTCAAAACATATTGTTTTTTAGATTTGGAAACAGTATATTTGAACCTTTATGGAATCGAAGTCATATCGACCATATCCAGATAACAGTTGCAGAAAGTATTGGAATAGGTGAAAGAGGAGAATTTTATGAAAAAAATGGAGTTATAAGAGATATAGTTCAAAACCACATTATGCAGCTAATTGCACTGGTTACAATGGAACCGCCAGTAATTTTTGATGCTGAAGAGATAAGAGATGAAAAAGTCAAGGTATTTAAATCACTAAAGAAAATGAGTGATGAAGAAGTAGGTAAAAATATTGTGTTTGGACAATATGAAGAAGGCGAGGTTGAAGGGAAAAAGGTTATATCATATAGAAATGAAAATAAAGTTGATGATAAATCCACAGTTACTACCTTTATGGCAGGTAAATTTGAAGTAAATAATTGGAGGTGGAGTGGGGTACCAATTTATGTAAGAACTGGTAAGAGATTACCCGAAAAATTAACAGAAATTTATATTGAATTCAAGCAACCTCCTTTAAAATTATTTGAAAATAAATGTGATGAAATAAAATCAAATGGTTTATTATTTTCTTTACAACCTGAAGAAAAAACTTCTTTAGAACTAAATATGAAATTACCTGGAATTGGTAATTTACCTTATTCAGTTGAAATGGCTTTTAATTACAATGAAGAATTTGATACTGGATTACTACCAGCTTATGAGAGACTTTTGATAGACTGTATGAAAGGTGACCTCACCTTGTTTGCAAGACGAGATGGGATAGAAGCAATGTGGGAAAATATCGAACCCATTTTAGAGATTGCCGAGGAGATACCACATAAGTATTTTCCAAATTATAAGGCTGGTAGTTGGGGTCCTTCTGAAAGCCAGCAATTAATTCAAAATGATGGTAGGAAGTGGAGGCTAGATAGTGAATAAAAAGAAAATTATTGGTAAAAGTGATCATGAAGAAACTTCTACTTATGGAGCATTTCTTATAGGAAAAATAATAAAACAAAACCAACATCCTACTGCAAATATTGCCTTATCAGGAGGAAATACTCCAAAATTAATGTTTGAAAAACTATCAAAATTAGAAAAATTAAATTGGGAAAATGTTAACATATTTTTAGTAGATGAAAGATATATAAATCTAGATAATAAAAATAGTAATTTTAATATGATAAAAAATCATTTAATAAATAATATTGATATTCCTTTAGAAAATATAAAAAATGTAAATTATTCAAATAATATTAACGAATCAGCTAGAGAATATAGAGATAGAATCATTAAACAGTTTTCTCTTTCTAAAGAAAACCCTAATCCGGTATTTGATTTGATACATCTGGGAATTGGAGAAGATGGACATACTGCGTCTATATTTGATCTAAAAAAAATAAATAATAACAAATTAATTGATATTACTAGAGGAGAAAAATATAAGAGGATAACATTTACATATAAGATATTAAATAATGCAAAAAATATATTGTTTTTAGCAACTGGAGATAAAAAGAAAAAGATCATAAAAAAAATACTAGAAAAAGATAAAAAATATGCTGCCGCTAATGTTGAAAACGATGGGTACATATATTACTTATTTGATAAAAGTGCAGCTGCCCTAGTTAAAAATAAATAATATAATACTAAAAAGGCAATAAAATATTTGCGATATTTGATTGGTGGTTTATAGATTTTTTGGGTGGTATGAATATGATGTCAAAGTCAAGAAATTTTATACAATATGGTCAGTCCCCAAAAAGTCCAAATAAATATCTCTAAAAATATTTTTTTTAGTAATTCACCAGTAAATAGATCTTTAATCATGAAAAATAATATATCTGAGTATAAAAATGTTTTTTCCTGTCCTATGTGGTAACTAATTTTAATCCTTTAAACAACTTTTTGAGGTTTACTGCCGCAACTTTAAATCCAAACCAGATTTTTTGACATAGTTCACCCCTGATAGGCATGTTATCAACATTGTATTTACGTCTAAATACAGAAGGAATACCTTCTATACCAGCTCTTTGATTACATTCTT
>CAJXKY010000096.1 GCA_913055675.1 uncultured Halanaerobiales bacterium | reverse complement strand
AAATAATCTCTTCCCTTATCTACCAGTTATAAAGCGGCGGAATTTGGCACCTTCCTCCTTCTAGCGGTTGCCAGTTTTCATAGGAGCCGATTTTTCTATCCTTCTGGATAAAAAATTTTCATTAAGTTTTTATTTTCACCTATAAATTATCGTAATTATAAACTTATTTCAATTTTTAAAGATAGGTTTAAGACATAAAAAATCCCCTTTTCAGTAAACAGATAGTATTATTACAACTGTCTACCATAACAGGATCACAATTAAGTAGTTAATAATCTATTATATTTATTCAGTTTTTCTAAACAGTTCTTTCAAATAGTAACCTCTTTAAACTCAAAAATATCTCCTATTTCTTCACAAAAAAGACAACCTCTTTTATATTTTGAGTAAATATTATTTCTCTTAACAAAAATTCCCAGCGGATCCTTCCTTTTAATATCTATCGTTTTTCTTAGTTCTTTTGAAATTACAATTCTGCCTATATCATCAACTTGTCTTACTATTCCTGTAGATTTCAACTTGATTACCCCATAATTTATTTCAAATATATTATAGCATTATTTGATAAATTTAGCAGTTAATATTTTTTATCTAATTTGAACTTTAATTTAGTTTTGGCAAGGCAAATATAACTTTATGTCAAACCATCTATTTTTTTATTTCATCTTTTTACAATTATTTACATCAAAATATAATCTCTAGTATTTAAATATTTGCTAGATTGTATAATTAAATGCACGGTGCCTTGACAAAAAAATAGACACATACCGGTAACCTCCTTTATAATGTTAGTAACTAGCCAAACAAAACAAGGAGGCACCGACATGTGTCAAAATAATTATAACACAACTGGCAAGAAAGGAAAACACTTAACTTTCGATGATAGAAAAATAATTGCTCACCTTTATAACTATCAAAATAAAAATTATACAGAGATTGGTAATCAAATAGACAAACATAGAACAACGATCAGCCGGGAAATAGATAAAGGCTTGATAACTCTTAAAAGCTCACAAGAAAGCTATAAGGATGTATATGATTATGAGATAGCCCAACAAGTTTATGATAATAATGCTACTGCTAAAGGACCTGATTTAAAGATTGATAAAAATCACAAGTTAGCTAAATTTATAGAAAAAAAGATTAATAACAAATATTCACCAGAAGTAATAGCAGAGCTAATTAAACAAAGGGATGATTTTGAACTTAGTCTATCTTACAAGACAATATATAATTATATAGACATGGGAGTATTGATGGTTGATAGAGAAGATACCAGATAAGACCCAAGACTCGGTAATAGCGGGCTTAGACAGGATAGAAAGACGAATGGGTATGGTAAATTTTAGAGAAACCTTCAAAACTATTACAACGGATAATGGCAGGGAATTTTATGATTATGAAAGAATAGAAGAATCTTTTACTAAAAGCAGTATAAAAAGAACTAAAGTTTATTACTGTGATGCCTATAGTAGTTGGCAACGCGGTAGTAATGAGAATGCAAACAGGTTTATTAGGAGGTTTTTACCCAAAGGAGAAAGTTTTAGAGGTATAACCCGAAACTTTGTTAAGTACATACAAAAATTTATTAATACTTATCCTAGAAAGATGTTTAAGTTCAAAACATCACGGGAGTTATTCCAACATGCTAAAGGGGTTATCTAGTCCAATTCGGGCTTATCCAAGTTCAAAACATAAAAACCGTGCATTAAACCTTGCAATCTAAATAATTTAAAAAAACATAAATAATTCTTGACATTTTTTTCACAAGTATGATAATATAAATTTAAGTTGAGTAAATTGATAATCAAACTATTAAAGGAGGGATTTTATGAAGTTTAAAACATTAGGAATTTTATTAATTGTTTCAGTTCTCGTTCTTGTACCTGCAGCAGTAAGTGCTCAGGACACAGTATCATCTGCTTCTCAACCAACAAATGACGATCAATTAGTTAAAGCATTGGGTGAAGATGGTACTTGGATCATTATCTTTAATGAAGATTATAGTACTGATAAAGAGTTAGTAATGGAAGGTGAATTTAAGAACCGTGATGAAGTTGACCGTAAGTTAGCTCTTTATGCTTCTGATAGTGACCATAATGTAACTGAAAGATATACCTTAGAAGCTCCTAAAATTACAGTTAAAAGTCCTCAAGCTAGATTTCAAAATGGGACATTTGTTGGAGACGTTTATGTTGAATCCAACAACTTTGCTTTAAACGGTTTTACAGTTGATGGTGACATCTATTTTGAAACTAAAGAAGCAAAAGCTACATTCACTATTAATGGTGGAACTGAAATTACAGGAGATTTAATCAATAATTTCTAAATATTGAATGAACATGACTACAAAACCGACTTAATAATTGCAACAGATTATTAAGTCGGTTTTTTTATGTGTAATTTATTCTAATGTCAATTACCTACTTTAGCCCAGAAAGCCTCACCCATGCTAATGGTAAGGGATGAATCAACTTTTTTCATTTTTAAGTCGATTTAAAAGTATTTATAAAAGAAACTTCTTGTACACGAACTCCTTTCATAATATAATACATAAAACATATTTTAGATAATCCTGAAATTAAAAAGTAACTTTAGATACCATTAACGAATTAGCTGATAAACATAATTTTGAAGTATTAATAACTGAAATAATGCCAAAACATATACATCCTTTTATATCAGCTTTGCCTAATTATATTACCAGTAAATTAATGAATATCAATCAAGATACTACTGGAAGAAGAATATCAAATAGTTAAATTTATTTTATGCAATTTGAATTTTTTAATTTGCAACTTGATTGTAACTTGTGGGTAACACTATTTTATTACAATGGAAATTAGAAAAGATTACATAAAAATTTTAGGAGGGATTCTTTTGCAAGAAGTAGTTATTGCTAGTGCAACTCGTACTGCTATCGGTTCTTTTGGTAAAAGTTTAAAGAATGTTCCTGTTATAGACCTTGGTACAAAAGTAATTGAAGATGCTATAAAAAGGGGTAATATCAGTCCTAAAGTAGTGGAAGATGTTATTATGGGTATAATTTTACAGTCTGGTAAAGGACAAAATGCAGCCAGACAAGCTGCTCTTAAAGCTGGACTTGGTGTTGACGTACCTGCAATGTCAATCAATAAACTTTGTGGGTCTGGACTTAAGTCTGTAAATTTAGCAGTTCAAGAAATTCTTTTAGGAGATGCAGAAGTTGTGGTAGCAGGCGGTATGGAAAGTATGAGCAGAGCTCCTTATGTTTTGGATAAAGCTCGTTTTGGCTATAAAATGGGTAACGGAGAAATTGTTGATACAATGATAAAGGACGGTTTAACTTGTGCAGTTAATGAATACCATATGGGAATCACCGCAGAAAACTTAGCCGAAAAATATAATATAAGTAGAAAAGAACAAGATGAATTCGCTGCTAAAAGTCAAAATAAGGCTATTAAAGCTATTGATAATGATCGTTTCCAAGATGAAATACTACCTATTGAAGTACCTCAAAGAAAAGGAGACCCTAAGGTATTTAAAAAAGATGAACTTCCTCGCAGAGGTATTACAGCTGATTCTTTATCAAAATTACGACCTGCGTTTAAAAACGACGGTACAGTTACTGCTGGTAATTCTTCCGGTATTAATGACGGAGCAGCAGCACTATTAGTTATGACAAAAGAAAA
>CAJXKY010000095.1 GCA_913055675.1 uncultured Halanaerobiales bacterium | reverse complement strand
ACTTCTTTAGGTAGAGAATCAACTAATTCTTTAGCTTCTTTTAATCCTAAACCAGTTAATTCTTTAACTAATTTAACAATTTGTAATTTAGCGCTACCTGCTGAATTAAGTACAACATTAAATTCTGTTTGTTCTTCAGCAGCTTCGCCTTCTTGGCCTTCAGCAGGACCTGCAGCCATTACGGGAGCGGAAGCTGGTTCAATTCCGTATTCGTCTTTCAATATGTCTGCTAATTCGTTAACTTCCTTAACTGATAAGTTAACTAATTCTTCTGCAATCGCTTTTAAATCTGCCATTGTTTTCTAAATTTTAATGATTTTGTTTTAATTTTTTTGTTTCTCTACGACTCTTCTCTTTCAGATAAAGTTTTCATTACACCAGCTAGGATGTGACTACTAGATTTCATTCCTGAAATCACGTCATTCATCGGTGATTGTAATTGTAATATAAGATCTCCAATAAGTTCTTCTTTAGATTTTATCTTAGTTAAAGCATCTAACTGCTCATCACCAATATACACAGATTCTTCAACATAAGCCCCTTTAAGAATAGGTTTCTCATATTTTTTCTTCTTCCTGAAGTCTTTAATAACCTTTGCAGGTGCATTCCCTTTATCCGATAAAATGATAGAGGTAGGCCCGTACAAAATATCATACAATTCATTTGCTTCAATATCGACCTCATCAAGGGCTCTTTTAAGCAGGGTATTCTTTACTACTTTTAATTTTAAATCATTATCAAAACAATGTTTTCTTAAAAGTAATGTATCCTCTGCATTCAATCCTGAAATATCAGCTACATATAAGTGGGCCGAATTATTTATATCTTCTTTAACTGAGTTAACAATTTGTTCTTTTTCCTCGCGTTTCATAAAGCTTCTATTCTTTAAAAGTTCTGGCTTATACAGCCTTTCTTAAATCGCTCGGGTCAATTCTGACACCGGGGCTCATAGTAGTAGATAAAGTAACACTCTTAATATAGGTACCTTTTGAAGAAGTAGGTTTCAGTTTCTTAATTGTATTAAGGAACTCTTTAGCATTCTCCTTTATTTTATCTGCCTCAAAAGAAACTTTTCCAATAGATGTGTGGACAATACCATATTTATCGACTTTAAAGTCGATTTTACCCTTCTTAATCTCTTCAATAGCCTGTCCAATATCATTGGTTACTGTACCACTTTTTGGGTTAGGCATTAAACCTCTTGGCCCTAAAACTTTGCCCAAGGGACCTACTTTAGGCATAACAGATGGCATAGTAATGACGACATCAAAATCTACCCATCCTTCCTTGATTTTTTCAATATAATCATCTAATCCTGCATAATCAGCACCTGCAGCTTTAGCTTCTTCTTCTTTATCTGCGGTGCAAAGCGCAAGAACTTTTTTTGTTTTACCTGTACCATGTGGCAAAGTAACAACACCCCTTACCATCTGGTTAGGTTTTCTTGGATCTACGCCTAATCGAACATCAATATCTACTGAAGCATCAAAACTAGTTGTATTGATTTCTTTTACAAGTTTACTAGCTTCATCGAGTTTATATTGCTGACTACGGTCAAGCTTTTCTAAAGCCTGTTTTCTTTTCTTAGTTAATTTCGCCATTGTTAAATATTTTATTTGTTCCCGGGGAACTTACCTTTAACTGTAACACCCATACTTCTCGCTGTTCCAGCTATCATGGACATTGCAGAATCGATTGTGAAAGCATTTAAGTCTTCCATTTTATCTTCTGCAATAGTTTTTATTTGTTCCCAAGTAACAGCCCCTACTTTATCTCTATTGGGCTCTGAGGAACCACCTTTTAACTTTGCAGCTTCCAAAAGTTGAACAGCAGCAGGGGGAGTTTTTATAACAAAATCAAATGATTTATCAGAATAAACAGTTATAATTGCAGGAATGACCTTTCCTGCTTTTTCCTGAGTTCTGGCGTTAAATTGCTTACAGAACTCCATAATATTAACTCCTTTAGCCCCTAATGCAGGTCCTACAGGAGGAGAGGGATTAGCTTGCCCGCCTCTAATTTGTAATTTTATAACACCTTCAACTTCTTTTGCCATAGTTTTTGTCTTAAATTTATTCTTTTTCTACTTGCATAAAACTGAGTTCTAATGGAGTTTTTCTTCCAAAGATTTTTACCATTACCTTCAGTTTTTTCTTTTCTTCGTTAACCTCTTCGATAACACCATTAAAGTTATTAAATGGCCCATCGACGACTTTTACCGTTTCACCGACGTAAAATGGGACATTTAGTTCTTCATCACCTTCAGCTAATTCATCAACTTTACCAAGAATACGATTAACTTCTGACTTTCGTAAAGGTGTGGGCTGTGTTCCTTCGGTTCGGAGGAAACCGATAACATTGGGTATATTTTCAAGTATATGTTGTACATCCCCAAAAAGAGCAGCTTCTATTAATACATAACCCGGGAAAAAATTTCTTTCTTTACTAATCTTTTTCCCGTTTCGTATTTGATATACTTTTTCCGTGGGAATTAATACCTGATTAATATAATCGCCTAATTTTCCTTTAGCGATTTCATTATCCAAGTATTGTTTTACTTGTTTTTCCTTACCCCCAATAGCTCTAAGCACATACCATTTCTTTTCTTCATTTTCAGCCATTACCACACATTTACTTTAATAAAACATACTGTAAATAAAATCCATCAAATTTTCAAATGAAAAATCCATTACAAATACAATCAACGCAATTATTAAGGAAGCAACCATTACTATAACTGCACTACGTTGCAGTTCGCTCCATGTTGGCCAGGAGACTTTATGTATAAGCTCGTTATATGAATCTTGAACGTAACCTTTTAATTTCATGTTTTAAATGATTTAGCACGGGTGGTAAGACTCGAACTCACGACCGGCGGTTTTGGAGACCGCTGCTCTACCAACTGAGCTACACCCGTGTGGAAAATATAAACGAAAAGAGTGCTTCAAAATATAACGAAACACCCTTTTTCAATATTATTCTACTATCTCAGTAACCTGTCCTGCTCCAACTGTTCGTCCACCTTCACGAATAGCGAAACGTAAACCAACATTAAGGGCTACTGGATAAATTAATTCAACAGACATTGTAACGTTATCTCCAGGCATTACCATTTCGGTTCCTTCTGGTAATTTAACAGTACCAGTAACGTCCATTGTACGAATATAGAATTGTGGTCTATAATCATCATGGAATGGAGTATGACGTCCACCTTCTTCTTTCTTCAATACATACACCTCTGCTTTAAACTTGGTGTGTGGGGTGATTGTTCCAGGACGTGCGATAACCATTCCCCTCTTAATATTGTCTTTGTTCACGCCTCTTAGAAGTAATCCGGTGTTGTCACCAGCTTCACCTCTGTCAAGAATCTTACGGAACATCTCTACACCTGTCACAACTGTCTTTTTCTTCTCAGCTCCAAGTCCGATAATTTCAACCTCTTCACCGGTTTTGATAACACCAGTTTCAATTCGACCAGTAGCAACAGTTCCGCGTCCTGTAATTGAAAATACGTCTTCAACAGGCATCAGGAAAGCTTTTTCAACATCTCTTTGTGGAACCGGAATATACTCATCAACGTAATTCATGAGTTCCATTACTTTCTCCACCCATTTCTCTTCACCATTCAATGCACCAAGTGCTGAACCATGAACAATAGGAGCATTATCTCCATCGAAGTCATAGAAGTCTAATAATTCACGAACTTCCATATCGACTAATTCAAGTAGTTCAGGGTCATCTACTAAATCTACTTTATTCAAAAATGTAACAATCTTTGGTACATTTACCTGTCTTGCAAGCAGTATATGCTCACGAGTTTGGGGCATCGGGCCGTCAGTACCAGCAACTACAAGAATAGCACCGTCCATTTGGGCGGCACCAGTTACCATGTTTTTTACATAGTCGGAGTGTCCTGGACAATCCACATGTGCATAGTGACGGTTTGCAGTTTGGTACTCAACGTGTGCAGAATTAATAGTTACACCTCTTTCTTTTTCTTCAGGTGCATTATCAATAGAATCAAAAGATCTAACTTCAGA
>CAJXKY010000094.1 GCA_913055675.1 uncultured Halanaerobiales bacterium | reverse complement strand
CTACAAAATTATCAGGATATTCACGGCAAAGAACTGAAACCTATTAATCGACATAAAAACTCAGTAAACAAAGTGCCTGATACTATCAAATGTCCACGCTGTAATGCACCCCATCAATATCTCTATGACAACAATGGTGGTAAGGGACAGTTCCTCTGTAAGGTCTGTGACTTCACCTTTGAAGCCAATAAGATCTATTTAAAGTCTATAAAATTCAAATGTCCTCATTGTAATCGAGCTCTTCAAAAAATTAAAAATCGAAAGGACTTTAATATCTATAAGTGTAAAAACGATTACTGCTCTTTTTATCAGTATAATCTCGTTAAAATGTCTAAAGATGAAAAGAAACTCTTTAAGACTAAACCATCTAAATTTAAACTCCATTATATCTACCGAGAATTCAAATGTGACTTTACACCTTTAAGTAAAAAATCACCTGTAATACCCAAAGTCGATTTATCTAGAATATACTCTTCACCTCATACCCTAGGCTTGGTTCTTACCTACTATGCTAATTATGGGATTTCTGCTAGAAAAGTTGAAGGTATCATGAAAGATATTCATAATATCGATATCTCTCATCAAACTGTACTTAATTATGTCGATGCTGTCAGTAAATACATTAAACCCTATATCGATAATTATCCTTACAAACTCTCTAACTCCTTTTGTGGAGATGAAACCTACCTTAAAATCAAAGGTAAATGGCAGTATCTGTTTTTCTTTTTTGATGCGGTTAAAAAGATTATCCTTTCTTATCGCATTTCTCCTGATCGGGATACTTTATCTGTCATTAAAGCTCTCGATGACGCTTTGCAAAAAATTAAAAATATCGACCAAGGCCTTACTTTTGTCGTTGACGGTAATCCTATCTATTTATTAGCACAACAATACTTTGCACAAAATGGTATTAATTTTGATATTAAACAGGTTATTGGTCTTACTAACCTTGATCCTATCTCTAAAGAGTATCGTCCTTTAAAACAGATTGTCGAAAGACTTAATCGCACTTTCAAAAGAGAGTACAAAAACAAATATGGCTTTAATTCTTCGGCAGGTTCTGAAGCTTTTACTATTCTTTTTGTAGCTTACTTTAATTTCCTTAGACCACATTCAGCTCTTGAAGATAAAAGAGTACCTGTGATAATTCCTGAACTGGAGAATATCCCTAATATACCCGGAAAATGGATTACTTTGATCTCCCTTAGCCCAGGAATATATTGAAGGTATTAAAGCTTCTTAATTAGCCTCTATATCTGTTTTTGAGCCCGAGATTTAAAGTGGCGAAGCGAACCCTTTACAAACTTAACCAGTAAAATGGTAAAATTACAACTGCGAGGGTTGGCTGTCTTTAGCTGCCTATATATCTGCCTTCTTCGCCCTCGATGGACTTAAAAACCATTTTATCTGGTGTTTGTCAAGGGCACTGCCGGTTTCTAAAATTAATCTCTTTATATTTATTTGCTTTCTACTATTTTTTTCTCTTTTTCATAGAACTTTTTACACTACCGTATTTTAGATATTTCTTATTAGGTTATTTTTAATAAAGTTAATTATTTTACTTAAAACTAATAATTTATTGGTCTAAAACTTATATAAAAAAAGGGCTGATATTAAGATCAGCCCTTTTAAATATAAATATACTTACCTACTTACCACTCTAAATATTACGTCACCTTCATAACTACCATGAACACTATTTCTTGTATAAGGTACTCTAAAGTTGTGTAGGAATGTTCCACCATTACCAGCATCATAGTCTTTATCAAATGCTACTTCATCTACACTATCAAATGTAGCTTCATATGGCCAAGAATCCCCAAGATTCATAGAAGTTCTTATATCCATATTTAAAGTAGCTCCACCCATTCCCATTAATGGTGAAGATTGAACTTCATAAGTAAAAGCCTCATTACCATAAACTTCTACTACAAAAATATCACAACCGGCTATATATATATCTGAACCAGGTTCTATTTCTGCATTTTTACCTGCTCCTAAAGACTTCCAATCTGCATCTATAAATCCGCCTATTTCATTATCAAACAGTAATTGATAACCCAAATAACCAGGTGGAGGACCAGTAACTCCACTAAGTGTACTTCTTGTAGCTGTAGCATCTGGACCAAAGCTTTGTAAACTAGATTTGCCCTCATTACCTGTTAAAGTAATTTCTAAATAACAAGGAATATAAGCAAAAACCGGAAGATTAATTTCAAGTTTTTGATCATTATCTAATTCATTATCTCCTCTAGCTCGATTAACATCAGTTGTGTAACCAGACCTATCTAAACCTACTAGATTTACAAAATCTGAATTTGGATTTTGTGGATCTACTAAATTCGACCAAATTATACCATCATCACCGGTTCTATCATATTCAGTTCCATAATCATATTCTTCCCAATACTCACTAGATGTCCAAATACCATCTCCAGTTCCTGCAGGGTTTTCTTGAGCTAATACACCAACAGAAAACATCAATACAAAAGCTACCACCAACACTACTAACCAATTTCTTTTCACTTCTAACTCCCCCTTATTATTATTGTTTATAATGATTGACTGTTTTTATACAGTCTATTATCACCTAATTTATTGAATATAAATAAAATATCACTGGAAAAATTTTAAGACCTGATTTAATATTTTTTATTTCATCTATTTCCATAAGAATTTCTATTTCTTCCCAATAAT
Organism: uncultured Halanaerobiales bacterium; assembly: GCA_913055675.1. GTDB lineage: Bacteria > Bacillota > Halanaerobiia > Halanaerobiales > M55B127 > M55B127. Next base: position 1,362 of record CAJXKY010000094.1, on the reverse strand, counting down.
TTTCTTCTGAAACTGTTTTAGTCCCTTGTGTAATTAGCTGAGATTTGCTATGTATCTGAAAAGGACCTTTTTTTACTGTTCTATAATTGTCATCTTGTTTTATAAAAAGACTTATTTTATCCGCAAATTCTTTTGCTTCATCATTTAATAAACCATACAACTCCCAACTAGAATTGGAAGCCACTTTTATTATTACTTCTCCATTACTTTTTAACTTTTGATTATTATTACTATTCATAATTCTTAAATATTTTTCCTTGGATAATTCAAATATTGTCCAGGGATTTACTTCAAAAATTATATTCTTTTCATATAATAGATCTCCATTTGTATTTTTAATTAATATTGTGTTTTCAAACAAACCTGGTTTATCTTGTGGAAACAATTTTAAGTTTAGAGGTAAAATATAATAATCAGTTTCTTTTTTTAATTGATTCATAGATATTATAGTTTGATCCTTTTGAAAACTTATTATACCAGTCCTAAAATTTGATGTTATACGAGAATTGGGTATTATAGAATTTTGACTTATAAATTCAGCATCTTTAAATTCTATAATAATTTTATTCTCAAAACTATCATCATTTTTAAAGTTTACAGTAAACTCTATAGCTAATTCTTTTTCAGGAGAAAAACTACCTAAATAAATGTTTTCAATACTTAAAGCTGGAAATGATAATAATATAAGAAATACTATGGTTAAAAGTATATAAATTTTTCTCACTTTCGCCCCTCCTCATATACAATCTTTTTAATCCAATATTATAATAACATTTGAATATATATATTATTTTTAAAAATTCTCGAAAATACATCTAAAAAATATCTTTTTAAAAATTTTTTAAAGTAAAAACAGGTTTTATCTCAGGATGATTTTTCTCAAACATAATATTAAATCTGTTTACAATATCTTCTCCATAAAGAAGATTAGCATTATTCAGGAGAATAAATATTTGATCTTTATTTTTAGTGATAACATCTTTTGATCTTAATAATGAAATTAAATTATCAAATATTTTTTTAAACTTATTCTTTTCAATATAAGAATCAAAAGTAATAACCAGGAACAAATATTTATCTCCCCTTCTTTTTTCTAATCTTAATATCCTATTGAAAACATTTTTATCACAAACAAATGCACCCATATTTTCTTCCACACTAATCACCTGCTTTTAAATTTATTTACATTCTATACATAATATAACATCTTCTATTAGATTTAAACTCATTATTATTTATAAAACTCTGCTAAAATTATTCTTTATCTAACTTTTACCTATAAAATAATCGAGTAGGGGAGATTTCCACTCCCCTCTCACAGAACCGTACGTACGGGCCAACGTATACGGCTCTTCCAAAGAT
>CAJXKY010000093.1 GCA_913055675.1 uncultured Halanaerobiales bacterium | reverse complement strand
TTGCGGGTGAAATTCAACTTGTGTCCCATAAGATCAAGCGACTATGAAGCTCGGTATTTCAATGCCGAGTAGTTCACGAGCAATGAATTAGAAAAAGAAAATGATAAGGTGAATAAATATACTACAGTTGATTACTTTAAAATTTAGTTATTAATTTAGTAAAAGCGGGGAGCGAGATATTTGAAGAAAAACATTATAATAAGCAAATATTAGATTTTATCAACTAAAGAAGAAAATTGGATATTATTTAAGTCTGATAGAATAATTATAGGATGTAAAGACAAATTATTTTATATAATCAAAATAACTTTTTAATTAATGTATGAAAGAGTTGATAAAATGAATAAAAAAGTAATACTCATATTAATAATATTTTTGATGGTTACCCAGATAAATATAGGATTTGCAGAAGATATTGATGCGATTGATTCAATGATAGAAAAACATATAAAAAATTCGAATTTGCACGGTATAGGTGTTGGAATTATAAAAAATAATGAATTGATTTATAAAGAAACAAAAGGTATAGAAAGTGATGGTGATAAACTCACTTCCACTAGTCCTTTATTTGTAGCATCTCTTTCCAAATCGATGACGGGTTTAGCGGTTATGCAATTAGTAGAAAAGGATCTTATATCTTTAGATGATCCAATCAAAAAATATATTTCATATTTTCAGGTTGAAAGTAAGGAACTATCTCAAAATATAACAATCAAAAATCTCTTGAATCATCAGAGTGGCCTATCTACTTCAACAAATTTACCTGACACTGAAAATGATGCTTCACTAAAAGAAAGAGTTAGGGCATTATCAAACCTGAATGCAGTATCAGAAAACGGACAAGAATTTCATTATTTTAATGATAATTATAATATCCTTGGTTTACTTATCGAAGAGGTAACAGGGAAACCATATGCAACCTATATGGAGGAGTCTATATTTAGACCACTTGGAATGAATAACACTACTGCTGAGTTCTCTGTAATAAGAGGAAAAGAGGTATATGGTCATAAAAGTATATATGGGTTTTCTATGCAAGCAGATAGAGATATAGTTAGGTATGATATTCCATCTGGATTTATATTAACCAACTTAAATGATATGGTAAAATACTTATCATTTCTAATTGAAAAAAATCCCAAAATAATTTCGGATAATACTTTTAATACAATGCGTACTGCAGCTCAAAATAGTGAATATGGAATGGGTTGGTATATTCGAGATATAAATGAGGGAAAAGTAATTGAACATAGCGGTAGTTTGCCAGGTTTTAATGCACATCTAGCATTGATACCCGAAACAAACAGTGGTTATGTTTATATTATGAATCAAAACCACATGTTTAGAAATATAAATGGGAACTTATTAAAAGTAATAAGAGGAAAAACAGATTTTAACCATTTCCCATTTGTATTGGTATTAAGAATCATTGCTTTAATTCTTTTATTATTAGCTATTAAGGATATATGGAGTACATTTAAGTTAACTAAAAAACAAAAAAGTAAAGATGCTTGGATTAAAGGAAGTATAAAGGCATTAGTAATGGCAATATTTTTATTCTGGGGAATACCATTTATTCTTACGAATTTGTTAAATCTAAACTTCAGTTATAGATATGTATTAACTTATACACCTGGATTAGCTATTTTTTGGTTTTTAGCTATTGCAATTCAAATAATTAGATTAGGTATTTCAATTTGGAAATTATTAATAAAAAATGATTTTACTTTAATAACCAAATAGCGAAAGATATTAAACTAAAATAAAGAGCACATATTAAAGGATTGCTCCTTTAAGTGATGTGCTCTTTTCTATTAATTTATCTAGTCATATGGTTTGGTTCAGTATTATTGACCTCTTCATATATTTGTAAATAAGTAAGGGCATTGATAATACCACCATCAACCATATTTCTTATTTTTATAAATTATATCACATATCATCTATGGTATAAAGAAAAAGAGAAAAGGATAAATATAATTTCAAAACTTAAAGGTAAGATCGTAAGATGAAATTAGAGAAATTAATTTTAAAAGTGAACAAAATAATATATAAATAAAAAAAGGGTCTCGGGCTACTTTAATTAATAATATATAGTGGGATTAAAATAACAAGAATACAGGAGGGATTTAAAATATGTACCACATTGAAGCAATCAATAAGCAAAATAGAGCTAAAGCCTTAGAAGTATTGCAGGAAGAATGGGGAGATACTACCCTTTTAGTTTCTAGAAATCAAGAACATGATATTAGAAAACTACCTGGATTTATAGCAATAGAAGATCATAAAGTTGTGGGAATAGTAACTTATAAATTAGAAAATAATGAAATTGAAATAATAACTCTTAATGCATTTAAAGATAATGAGGGAATAGGAACAAGTTTACTCGAAACCGTGATAGATAGAGGTAAAGAGCTAGGATGTAATCGAGTCTGGCTAATTACAACAAATGATAATGTTAATGCGATGAGATTCTATCAGTTAAAAGGATTTAATATGGTCGCATTTCATGAAGATGCTATCAATAAAGCACGGAAATTAAAACCAGAAATACCCGAACAAGGATATTATGGTATAAAAGTAGAACATGAAATAGAGTTTGAATATACATTATAAATATAAAATAGTCTCCATCCATATGTTTATCTGAATTATTGGATGGAGACTATTTTTTTACAAAACAAATAAAAGAGGGAAAAGTTATGAACATAAAAAAAGATAAAAGCATAAAAAAGTTTGGTTATTATGGGTTTTTTAAAAACTTAAAATTCTTTGAACCATTCTTATATATCTTTTTTCTAAATATAGGATTTTCCTATTTTCAGATTGGTAGTTTGATTTCTATTAGAGAAATTACTAAAAATATTTTTGAAGTACCATCTGGAATATATGCTGATAACTATGGAAGAAAAACCAGTCTACAAATTTGTTTTGTTTCCTATATTATTTCCTTTGTTATTTTCTACTTAGGTAACATATATCTAACAATGGTTTTTGCAATGATCTTATTTGGGATTGGGGAGGCATTTAGAAGTGGTACTCACAAAGCAATTATTTTTAATTATTTAGATGTACATGGTATCGCGGACCTAAAAACAAAAGTATATGGAAGAACCAAATCATATTCTCTAATTGGAGCTTCTATTTCAGCTGTAATAGGTGGATTTATTGTATTTATAAGAAGTAATTATAGATTAATATTTTTGTTATCTATAATTCCTTACATAATTGATTTCATTCTAATTTCAACTTACCCAGATTATTTGAACGGAAAGATTGATAAAAAAGCAGGTATTAAGGAATTTATAAATTCAGGAGTGGAAAGTATAAAAAACCTATTTACAATTTTAACTGATTTAAGAAAAGGTATTATAAATTCCGGTATTTATGATGGATATTTTAAAGTTTTAAAAGATTATCTACAGCCGATCTTAAGGGCTGAAATAATGGCAGTGCCGTTTTTATCATATATCTCCAGTCAGGAAAAAAGGCTTTCAATATTGCTCGGCTTTTCTTATGCTATTATAAACTTAATAAGTTCTTATGCCAGTCGTAATGCCTATAAAGCAAAAAGAATTTTTAAAAGAACTAATAAAAGTTTGAATGTAATATATTTGATAACAATAATTATAATCGGAGCTATTGCTGCTACAATTAATACTGTTCTTTCCTATATAGTAATTATCTTATTTTTATTATTCTATGTAATCAGGACTATTAGAAGGCCCATAATGCTTGATTATATTAGTGGAATAATCGAAGAAAAGGAAAGAGCCACTATGTTATCGATAGAATCCCAGTTTAGAACTATATTTATTATTATTGTTGCTCCTATAATGGGATATATAGCAGATATTTGGGGAATAAAAATGATGTTTTTAACTGCTGCTTTAACTATGATAGTAATCTTATTTTTAACCAGACTGTCTACAGAAAAAAAGCCATCGTGAACTACTCGGCATTGAAATACCGAGCTTCACTTATGGGACACAAGTTGAATTTCACCCGCAATATCGATAAAGTTACCTAGTCGGGTAGTCCGTACCCACTACTCCTATCTTGTTACAGACTCGGAGATACTTTTAATTAAAAAGTT
>CAJXKY010000092.1 GCA_913055675.1 uncultured Halanaerobiales bacterium | reverse complement strand
TGTTCCGGAGAAGCTACTCCGATCCGCATTGAATCGAAATTATTTACGTTAAGCAAGGGCCTCTCCCCTTTCTTTCAGTTATTTTTGATAATTTAAACTTCATAATTTAAATTATTCATTATCTGCTTTCTCTTTTTTATCTTTTCTTAGTTTAAGATCAGTATCAAGACCTAACTTTTTAGCAGTTTCATTTACATCTTCCTCTTCTTCAACAATTTGTAATTCTTCTTCATCATCAGTAAATATCTTAGCATCAAGAGCAAGACTTTGCATTTCTTTTATAAGAACCTTAAATGATTCAGGAACACCAGGCTCTGGTACATTTTCCCCTTTTACTATGGATTCATATGCTTTAACTCTACCAACAACATCATCTGATTTTACAGTAAGCATTTCCTGGAGAGTATATGCAGCACCATAAGCTTCAAGAGCCCAAACTTCCATCTCACCAAAACGTTGACCTCCAAATTGAGCTTTTCCTCCAAGAGGTTGCTGGGTAACTAATGAATAAGGACCAGTAGCTCTTGCATGGATTTTATCATCAACAAGGTGATGTAATTTGAGAATATACATATATCCAACTGTTATTCTATTATCAAAAACCTGACCGGTTCTACCATCATGTAATTCAACTTTCCCATCTCTATTATATCCTGCTTTTTGCAACATTTCTTCAACTTCTTCTTCAGTCGCTCCATTGAAAACAGGAGTTTCAATATATAAATCAAGGGCATCAGCTGCTAAACCAAGATGTGTTTCTAAAACCTGCCCAATATTCATTCTTGAAGGTACACCAAGTGGGTTTAAAACAACTTCTACTGGTTCACCATTAGGTAAAAATGGCATATCTTCTTCTGGAAGAATTCTTGAAATAACACCTTTGTTACCGTGTCTACCAGCCATTTTGTCACCAACAGAAATTTTTCTTTTAGTTGCTATATAAACTCTAACCAATTTGTTAACACCTGGTTTTAGTTCATCACCCTGTTCACGAGAAAACACTTTTACATCAACAACTATTCCCTCTTCACCGTGAGGCACTTTAAGGGAAGTATCTCTTACCTCTCTAGCTTTTTCACCAAAAATTGCCCTTAAAAGTCTTTCTTCAGCAGAAAGTTCTGTTTCACCTTTTGGAGTAACTTTTCCAACTAAAATATCTCCTTCTGAAACTTCAGCTCCTACTCTAATAATCCCTCTTTCATCAAGATCTTTTAGAGCGCTTTCACCAACATTAGGGATATCTCTGGTTATTTCTTCAGGTCCTAATTTAGTATCGCGTGATTCTGCTTCATGTTCTTCAATATGGACTGAAGTAAAGGCATCTTCTTTAACAAGATTTTCACTAATTAAAATAGCATCCTCATAGTTATAACCTTCCCAGGCCATAAAAGCAATTAGTGTATTTCTTCCAAGTGCCATTTCTCCACTTTCAGTTGAAGGACCATCTGCAATGATTTGTCCTTCTTCTATTTTTTCTCCTTTAGATACTAAAGGAGTCTGATTCATACAACTACCTTGATTGGATCTTTTAAATTTCATTAATTTATATTTATCAATTTCACCATCATCAGTTTTAACAATTATTCTTCTTGCTGTTACTCTAGTAACTTTTCCAGAATTTTTAGCAACAATTACAGCCCCAGAATCTTTAGCAGCTTTATGTTCAATACCAGTACCTACTATTGGAGCATCTGATTTTAATAAAGGTACAGCCTGTCTCTGCATATTTGCTCCCATTAAAGCACGGTTAGCATCATCATTTTCTAAAAATGGTATCATAGCTGCTGAAACTCCAACAAGCTGCTTGGTGGAAACATCCATATAATCAACTTCATCTGGAGCAGTTTCAAAAATATCTCCTCTATGACGAGCTAAAACAATATCATCTTTAATATAACCATCTTCATCTAATTCTGAGTTAGCCTGAGCAATTGTATATTGGTCTTCTTCATCAGCAGTTAAATAATCGATTTGCTCTGTTACTCGATTATCATCAGTCACTTTTCTATATGGAGTTTCTAGAAAGCCAAATTTATTTGTCCGGGCATATGTCACCATTGAACCAATCAAACCGATATTAGGTCCCTCAGGAGTTTCAATAGGACAAATACGTCCATAATGAGTGTGATGAACATCGCGAACATCAAATCCAGCTCTTTCTCTACTTAATCCACCAGGTCCTAGAGCACTTAAACGACGTTTGTGCTGTAATTCAGCAAGTGGATTAGTTTGATCCATAAATTGAGATAACTGACTGCTACCAAAAAATTCCTGAATAGAAGCAACAACAGGTCTTGTATTAATTAGAGCCTGTGGAGTAACAACATCAATATCTTGAATAGTCATTCTTTCTTTAACTACTCTTTCCATTCTGGAAAGACCTATTCTAAATTGATTTTGCAGAAGTTCTCCTACTGTCTTCAATCTTCTATTTCCTAAATGATCAATATCATCTATATAAGCATCAGGATCTTCATTAACTAATCTAACAAGATACCTTACTGTTTCAATAATATCTTTTTCATCAAGATATTTCTTATCAGGATCTATATCCAAATTTAATTTTTTATTTAATTTATAACGTCCTACAGCAGCAAGATCATAACGTTTATGATCAAAAAATAATGAATCAATTAGATTTTGAGCACTTTCAACTGTAGGTGGTTCACCTGGCCTCAATTTTTTGTATAATTCTATAAGTGCTTCTTCCTGTGATTCAGTATTATCACGTTCAAGAGTATCCATAATTACTTCATGGTCACCTAAAAGATCTATTAATTCAGAATCAGAGCTATAGCCTAAAGCCCTAAATAAAATTGTAGAAGGCATTTTTCTAGTTCTATCAACTCTAACTGAAATAATTCTTTTCTTATCATATTCAAATTCAATCCAGGCACCACGATTAGGAATAATACTTCCATTAATTAATCTTCTACCATCTTTTACTCGTTCATCATCAAAATAAACTCCAGATGATCTAATTAACTGATTAACTACAACTCTTTCAGCACCATTAATAATAAATGTACCTTTGTCTGTCATTAAAGGAAAATCGCCCATGAAAACTTCCTGCTCTTTAACTTCACCAGTTTCCTTATTAATTAAACGCACTTTAACTTGTAAAGGAGCTGAATAAGTATCATCTTTGTCTCGGCAGGCCTGCACACTAATTTGGGGATCTTCTAAGTGATAATCAACAAATTCTAAAACTAAGTTTTCAGAAAAATCTTCAATTGGTGAGATCTCTTCAAAAACCTCTTTTAATCCCTCATCTAAAAACCATTGGTAAGAATCAAGTTGAGTAGAAATCAAATGTGTTAGTTCTTTTGCATCTTCTATCTTTGAAAAACTGTACCTCTCCCGTTTCTTAGCCATCTTTGCACCCCCAGGATTACTTTAAAAAATATAATTAACTTAAAATATAACTTTTTGCCTAATTATACCAACCAAATATTTTATTTTAATTTATATAATATATAAAGCCAGGTAAACTTTACCTCGCTTGATATGTTTAAAAATACATTAGTATAAAGAATTTTTTTATTATAAATGTCTATTATTGCTATTTATTAGAAAATTATAGTACTTTTTATCCCATTATAAGTAACTTATAAAATCATATCGACAATTAATAATATTATCATAACTTTTTTGATTTGTCAATAAAAATTATCCAAAATTTTAGTATAATATTGAAAAAGCACTCTATTCACTAGAGTACTATAATAAAAAATAAATAATATATATAATTTTAGAGTTAAAAGATGGGGTGTAATTACCCCATCTTTTTAAACATATTATTGAACTTTTTAATTACTTAAGTTCTACTGTTGCCCCAGCATCTTCTAATTTTTCTTTCATTTCTTCAGCATCTTCTTTACTTAATCCTTCTTTTACATTTTGTGGAGCGTCATCTACAACAGATTTAGCTTCTTTTAAACCAAGACCGGTAAGCTCTCTAACTGCTTTAATAACATTGATTTTTTTGCTTCCAATTTCTGCAAGAAATACATCAAATTCAGTTTGTTCTTCTTCTCCGCCACCTTCTTGGCCGCCAGCTGCACCTGCTGCTGCAACAGGAGCTGCTGCACTTACACCAAACTTCTCTTCTAATTCTTCAACCAACTCAGATAATTCTAAAACACTCAT
>CAJXKY010000091.1 GCA_913055675.1 uncultured Halanaerobiales bacterium | reverse complement strand
GGAGAACGTTCATATGATATTTATTCAAGATTATTAAAAGATAGAATTGTTTTTCTTGGTAGTCATGTAACAGATGAGATTGCTAATCTAATTATAGCACAACTTTTATTTTTAGAAGCAGATGACCCAGATAAAGATATTTATTTATATATAAACAGTCCAGGTGGATCAGTTACTGCAGCCTTAGCTATTTATGATACAATGCAGTATATCAAACCTGATGTTGTAACAATATGTATGGGCCAAGCCGCTAGTGCGGGTGCTTTATTATTAGCTGCAGGTGAAGATGAAAAGAGATATGCATTACCTTATTCTAGAGTAATGATTCACCAACCAGCCGGTGGTGTTCAAGGAAAAGCAACAGATGCAGAAGTTCATATAAATGAATTGATGAGAATAAAAGATTTATTAAATGAAATTCTAAGTAAACACACTGGTAAATCTGTAGACAAAATCAGTGAAGATGTTGAAAAAGACTATTTCATGACCTCAGAACAAGCGAAAGAATATGGTATTATTGATGAAGTAATATCAAGAAGTGAAATGAAAGATAAAAAGAATAAAGAATAGGACTATTAGAGGTGATTAAATGTTTAAATTTGAAGATGAAGAAGATGGGCAATTAGAATGTTCCTTTTGTGGTAAATCCCAAGATGAAGTTAAAAAGCTTATAGCAGGTCCAGGTGTTTATATTTGTAATGAGTGTGTAGATTTATGTAATGATATTCTTGAAGAAGAATTAAGCGTAGATTTAGATCTCAATTTCAGTAATATTCCTAAGCCTGCAGAGATAAAAGATATTTTAGACCAATATGTCATAGGACAGGAAAGAGCTAAAAAGACTCTTTCTGTTGCAGTATATAACCACTATAAAAGAATTAATTCTGATATGAAAATAGATGATGTTGAACTACAAAAGAGTAATATATTAATGGTCGGTCCTACCGGCTGTGGTAAAACATTACTCGCTCAAACTTTAGCTGGAATTTTAGATGTTCCATTTGCAATTACAGATGCAACATCATTAACTGAAGCCGGTTACGTGGGTGAAGATGTAGAAAATATCTTATTAAAATTAATTCAAGCTGCTGATTATGATATAGAAAAAGCCGAGAAAGGCATTATATATGTTGATGAAATTGATAAATTAGCTCGCAAGTCAGAAAACCCTTCTATTACTAGAGATGTTTCTGGTGAAGGAGTTCAACAGGCTTTATTAAAAATAATTGAAGGAACTACTGCGAATGTTCCTCCAAAAGGTGGGAGAAAACATCCTCATCAACAATTTATTCAAATAGATACTTCGAATATTCTATTTATATTTGGTGGTTCATTTGATGGTTTAGAAAAAATTATAAAATCTAGAGTAACTGATAAAGTTATGGGCTTTGGAGCTGACATTAAGTCCAAAGAAGAAAAGGATAATATTGGTGAAATACTTAAACACTTATTACCACAGGATCTTCTACATTATGGTCTAATTCCTGAATTTGTAGGTAGGATGCCTGTTATTGCAACATTGAATGAATTAAGTGTTGAGGATTTAGTTCAGATTTTAACCGAACCGAAAAATGCCTTAACCAAACAGTATAAGAAATTCTTTGAAATGGACCATGTTGATTTAGAGTTTACAGAAGGAGCTCTTGAAGCTATAGCGCGCAAAACTTTGGAGGTAAATACTGGAGCTAGAGGTTTAAGGTCGGTTGTTGAAGATACAATACTAGAAATAATGTATGATTTACCCTCTCAGAATGATATTTCTAAATGTATAATTGATGAAGGGGTAATTGAAAAAAGTAAAGAACCTGAATTAATAAGGGATAAAGAAGTTGGTAATGAAAGAGAAGAAAGTGCATAAAGTCTTAACAGAGATAATAATGAGATCTCATTATTATCTCTTTTTTACTGGTTAAAAAATTTGATTTATAAGTATAATAATATATAATGATTATAGATAAATAAACGTGTAGTTTATTATATTAGGTTGTGAGGTGAAAGTGATGAAAGATTTAGAATCTGTAAAAATTAGTGAAGGGGATATTCAAAAGATTGATGAAGAATTTATAGAATTACCACTTTTAGCATCTAGAGGGGTGGTTGTATTTCCCCATATGGTAATCCCTCTTTTAGTTGGGAGAGATAAATCTGTAGAAGCAATAGAAAAAGCAATGATTGAAGAAAAAAGAATTTTGATTGCTGCTCAAAAAGATGAAACTATCGAGGATCCTGAAGAAGATGATTTATATAAAGTTGGGACAATTACGGAAGTAAAACAATTGGTGAAATTACCTAATGGTATGATAAAGGTGATTGTGGAAGGTATCCAACGTGCAGAAATAAAAGAATTTCTACAAAAAGATGAATTTTTTAAGGTGAAAGCTGAAGTTTTCAATGAAGAAAATGCTGTCTATGAAGAAGAAGATTATGAAATAGAGGCTTTAATGAGAAGTGTTGTGGATTATTTTAAAGAATATGTAAAATATAATCGTAATTTTCCACAAGAAACAATGGTTTCTGTAATTAATATAGAAGAGCCCGGTAGACTAGCAGATATTATAGCTTCAAATCTTGAATTAAAATACAAAAAAGAGCAGAATTTATTAGAAGCTTTTTCTAATAAAGAAAGACTAGAATTGCTAATGAAAATTATCAAAAAAGAGATTGAAATATTAAAGATAGAAAATGATATAAATGAAAAGGTAAAAGATCAAGTTGAAAAAACACAGAAAGAATATTTTCTAAAAGAAAAATTAAAAGTAATAAAAGATGAATTAGATGAAGGCGATATGGATGAAATAGCAGAATATCGAGAGCAAATGGAAGAAATTGAACTTCCTGAAGAAGTCGAAGAAAAAATAGAAAATGAAATTAAAAAATTAAATAAAACTCCGTCTATGTCACCAGAATCTACAGTAATTAGAAATTATTTAGATTGTATGTTAGATTTACCATGGGATAAAGAAAAAAATACAGGTATTGATATTAAAGAAGCAGAAAGAATATTGGAAGAAGACCACTATGGACTTGAAGATGTAAAAGAAAGAATTATAGAATATCTAGCAGTTAGAAAGATCTCTAAAAAGAAAAAAAGCCCCATTCTTTGTTTAGTAGGAGCTCCTGGTGTAGGTAAAACATCTCTAGGGCGTTCTGTGGCCCGTTCATTGGAACGAGATTTTGTGAGGATGTCATTAGGTGGAGTTCGTGATGAGGCTGAAATAAGAGGCCATAGAAGAACTTATATTGGATCTAGACCTGGAAGAATAATTAATTCTATGCGAGATGCAGGTAGTAAAAATCCAGTATTCTTATTAGATGAGGTAGACAAAATATCTGCTGATTTTAGAGGAGACCCTGCTAGTGCTTTATTAGAGGTCTTAGATCCCGAACAAAATGATGAATTTACTGATCACTATTTAGAAGTTCCTTTTGATTTATCTGATGTATTGTTTATTACTACAGCAAATGTGACCAGTACAATTCCAGCTCCATTGTTAGATAGAATGGAAGTAATTGAATTACCAGGATATACTGAAGATGAAAAGGTCAAAATTGCTGATAGACATTTAATGCCACAAATTTTAGAAGATCATGGTTTAGATGAAGATCAGATTAATATTTCCAATAATGCTTTATATAAAATTATAAGAGAATATACTAGAGAAGCGGGAGTAAGGAATTTAGAAAGAGAAATCTCAGCTATTGTTAGAAAAATAAGCAAAGAAATCGTTGAAGGTCGCGAGAAAAAAGCTCGGATTACTAAACGTAATGTTGATAAATATCTAGGTGTCCGTAAATTTAAATACGAAGTAGCTAAAAAGGAAAATAGAGTTGGTGTAGCTACTGGATTGGCCTATAACCAAGCTGGTGGAGACATTTTAGATATAGAGGTGGCTGTAGTACCTGGTAAAGGTGAAGTTACTTTGACAGGTTCTTTAGGTGATGTAATGCAAGAGTCAGCCAAAGCAGCATTAAGTTATATAAGATCTAAACACGAAGAATTAGATTTAGAAAAGGATTTTCATGAAAATTATGATATCCATATACATGTTCCTCAAGGCGCAGTACCAAAAGATGGACCTTCAGCTGGAATTACAATGGCTATGTCTATCGCTTCTGCCTTAACAAACAGGAAAGTAAGAGGAGACTATGCGATGACCGGTGAAATTTCATTAAGAGGTAGGGTATTGCCTGTTGGTGGAATAAAGACAAAGATTTTAGCTGCTAAAAGAGCTGGTATAAATAAAATTGTACTACCGAAAGAAAATGAAGAATCAATGAGTGA
>CAJXKY010000090.1 GCA_913055675.1 uncultured Halanaerobiales bacterium | reverse complement strand
AATGCTAGAAAACTTAAAGAAGATACACTACTTAATCTAATTTCAGTTCCTGCCAGGATGAAAAACACCGCATAAATTGGAATTGTGACAGTATCTAAATAATCAGCTATCCCAAGATTTTTGCGGGCGAAATTACGATAAGAAAAACCCACTACCATATTTGTTATTAATGGCGAAAGATCAAAATATATAGCCAAGCCTAATGCAACAATAATATTTGTTACAAAGGTCATAACTTTTTTAGTTTTATCTTCAATCCCAGTAATCACTTTCTGTCCAATATATCCCAAAACCAAACCTAGAATTATTGAAAAGGTAATCTCTAGTATCGGCTGGGAGATACTATCTATAAAAGTAAGGGTTTCATTTCCATAATGCATGGCATAAGCAATCGGTTCAACAATACTAAATAATATTAATGCTATTGCATCATCAATACCTACAATTGCCATAATCATTGAAGTTAAAGGCCCTTCTGCTTCATATTCCTTTAAAACCATCACTGTAGCTGCTGGAGCAGTAGCAGAAGCTATTCCTCCTAAAAGCAAACCTATATATATAGGTTTACCTAAAGCAATCACAGCTAAAAATACTAAACCAAAAGCAGCTGTAGCTTCAAGTAAAACTATATATACAATTGTTTTCCCCATCTTTTTTAATAATTTAATCGATAACTCACTACCTATAGTAAAAGCTATAAAACCTAATGCTATATTAGTGACATAGCTAATACTTTCTATTGAATATTTATACCATTCTTTTTGAGCAGTTGATAAAAACGGGATAGAATCAATAACATCTACACTCAATAATATCCCCAGAAAAACATAACCAACAACAATTGGAATTTTATATTTTTTTGCAGCAAAGATTACTAATAGTGATAAAAAGACAAAAATACTAAGCACAAAAATTTCCTTGTCAGCTACATTAAATTGAACAAGCCACTCTTTCATTTCTGCCAATTTAGATACTGTATCTGCATTCATAGAAATCCACCTTTATTATATTGTAAAAAAATATTAAAACCCTGGATAGAGGTACCAGGATTTTAAAAGAATCAACTGTTATTTCACTCTCTTAATATCTGCTCCAAGACTGGATAATTTCTTCTCTATTCCTTCATATCCTCTTTCAACATGATGAATTTTTCTAACCTCGGATTTACCGTCTCCAATTAACCCTGCCAGTATTAGAGCAGCTCCGGCCCTCAAATCTGTAACTGTAACTTCTGCACCAGATAAGGAACTTTCTCTAATCAAGGCACTGTGACCATCTATCGTAATATCAGCACCCATTCTCTTTAATTCATCTACATGCATAAATCTATTTTCCCATACCGTCTCTTTTATTATACTGGTCCCTTCAGTTTGAGTTAAAAGAACCATCATTTGGGATTGAAGATCAGTTGGAAAACCAGGATAAGGTAATGTTTTCACATCAACAGATTTTAAATTTCCATTTCCTTTAACCCTTACTCCTGAAATATCTTCTACCATTTCAAGGCCCATTTCATGTAACTTAGCTATTAAAGACTTGATGTGTTCTGTTAAAACATTTTTAACAAAAACATCTCCTTTTGTTAAAGCTGCAGCTATCATAAAAGTACCGGCCTCAATCCGATCCGGAATAATCCGATGTTCTTTCCCTTCAAGCTTATTAACACCTTCAATTTTAATTATGTCTGTTCCTACTCCTTTAATCTTTGCACCCATCACAGTCAAGAAATTAGCTAGGTCTACAAGTTCTGGTTCACGAGCAGCATTTTCGATTACTGTTTTTCCTTCTGCTAAACTTGCTGCTAACATTATGTTAATAGTAGCACCAACACTGGGATAATCTAAATATATCTTATCCCCCACTAATTTATCTGCTTTCACCTCAACAATTCCATGATTTAAAGATACTTCTGCCCCAAGTGCTTTAAATCCTTTAAGATGTAAATCTATTGGTCTATTACCAATATTACATCCCCCGGGCAGAGCAGTTCTAGCCTCACCATACTTGGAAAGCATCACACCTAAAATATAATAGGAAGCTCTCAACTTTTTAGCTAGTTCTTTATCAGTCTCATATGTATTTAAATCACTAGGATCTATTTCAACAGAATGTCCACTACGGTTTACTGTAGCACCCATTCCCCGAATAATTTCACATAAGTTTGATACATCTCTTAAATTTGGAATGTCTTTCAATACACTAGGGGTATCTGCTAATAATGCAGCCGCTAGTATAGGTAAAGCAGCATTTTTGGCGCCATTAATCTTAACTTTTCCTTCTAAGGTATTACCACCATTGACAATAAATTTGGCCAATTTGCATGCTCCTTTCATTGTTGAAAAATTTCTCTATATTATTAATTCTATATTTAATTCAAAAGACCTTCATTCAAAGACTTTACATTCTTAGTAATAATAACATATTTTATATGCTTTTTCAACAAATCCAGACATTAATTAAAGCTATACATAATAGGGATTAGCAAATGTTTTCTCTCACTTCAAATTTTTAGTTATTAAAGAAAAAAGCCCCATAAAAGGGGCGTAAAGGAATTTTATATTCACATTTGTTATTTAATAATATTCACTGTGGTGTTTCTCAGCAGCTTTTATTCTAGCAATTGCTCTTTCCATAGCACCCTCTGCTCTAGCATGATCCATTTTTGAACTGGATTCTTCTAACCGTTCTTTAGCTCTTTCTTTAGCTTCTTTGGCTCTTTCTAAATCTATATCTTCTGGTAATTCTGCAGTCCGTGCTACAATATTTATCTGGTGAGGTTTAACATCCATTATACCCTCACTTACAGAAATAAAACGGTCTTTATTATCTATATTCGCTCTTATAACTCCAGTTTTTAAGGTTGTAATTAAAGGTGCATGGTTTGGTAAAATACCAATTAAACCATCTACTGCTGGAGCTTCAATAACATCTACTTTTTCCTTAAAGACAGTCTCTTTTGGTGTTATTATTTCCAACATAATTTTGTTTTTAGGTGGCATTATTATTCACCTTTTTTCTCTTCAGACTTTTCTTTCCTGGACTCACTTTCTGCTCTTAACTTTTCAGCTTTATCCACTGCTTCATCAATAGTACCTACCATGTAGAAAGCTTCCTCTGGTAAGTCATCATGTTTACCATTAATAATTTCTTTGAAACCTCTTATTGTTTCATCTAAATCCACATAGACACCTTCCTGACCTGTAAACTGTTCAGCTACAAAGAAAGGTTGGGATAAAAATCTCTCAATTCTTCTTGCTCTATTAACTACAATTTTATCTTCTTCTGATAGCTCATCCATACCCAAGATTGCAATAATATCCTGTAAATCCTGGTACTTCTGTAAAATCTGCTGTACATCACGAGCTGTTTGATAATGTTCTTCACCTACTATACGAGGATCCAATATCTTAGAAGTTGAATCTAGTGGATCCACAGCTGGATAAATACCTTTTTCTACAATCTGTCTAGATAAAACAGTTGTAGCATCAAGGTGAGCAAATGTTGTCGCTGGAGCAGGGTCAGTCAAGTCATCAGCAGGAACATAAATAGCCTGAACTGATGTTATTGAACCCTTTTTAGTTGAAGTAATTCTTTCCTGTAAAGCTCCAACATCATAAGCTAAAGTTGGTTGATAACCAACAGCAGAAGGCATTCTACCTAATAAAGCAGATACCTCAGAACCAGCCTGTATAAAGCGGAATATGTTATCAATAAATAAAAGTACATCCTGACCGAGTTCATCACGGAAGTGTTCAGCCATTGTTAACCCAGTTAAGCCTACTCGCATTCTAGCCCCGGGTGGTTCGTTCATCTGACCAAATACTAAAGCTACTTTATCAAGAATATCAGCTTCCTGGAACTCAAGCCAGAGGTCATTACCTTCTCTGGTTCTTTCTCCTACACCAGAGAATACGGAATAACCACCGTGCTCAATGGCTATATTGTTAATTAACTCCTGGATTAAAACTGTTTTACCTACTCCTGCACCACCGAATAATCCAACTTTACCACCTTGGGTGTAAGGAGCTAGTAAATCAATAACTTTAATTCCAGTTTCAAAAATTTCAGTAGAAGTTCTCTGTTCTTCATAACCAGGAGCTTCTCTATGAATAGGCATTTTCGTTTCGGCTTCGATATCACCTTTATTGTCAATAGTATTACCTAAAACATTAAACATCCTGCCCAAGACCTGTTTACCAACAGGAACACTAATTGGGCCATCAGTATCTACTGCTTTCATACCTCTAACTAAACCATCAGTTGAGTCCATAGCAACACAGCGGACTCTATTATCACCCAACTGCTGCATAACCTCAATGACTAATTCATCTTCTCCTTTTTTGTCCTTAATTACTTTTACAGCATTATATATTTCAGGTAAAGTACCTTCAGGAAATTCAACGTCTACAACCGGTCCTATTACCTGAACAACTTTTCCAATATTTTGGTCGTCACTCACAAAAACTCCTCCTTTATTTCAATG
>CAJXKY010000089.1 GCA_913055675.1 uncultured Halanaerobiales bacterium | reverse complement strand
CCTTTCTTTCTTTAGTTTTTTGTTGCTTGTTAAGTATATTTTACTCAAAAAACAAGGGGGTGGCAAGGTTTTAAACCAAGATCCTTGATTTGAAAGGGTTTGGGGGTATAAACAAAGTAAAACTTTTGACAAAATGTAAAATAATCGGGAGGAGTTATTATGAGAAAAGTAAAAAGGGTTTTTTTGATATTTAATTTTTTGTTATTAATATTTATATTATTAAATACAATTTCCTATGCAGCAGTGAAGGTTGAACCAGCTCGTATTATTATGAATTCGAAGTTAGACACTAGGACTACTGGAGTAATCAATGTAGTAAATAATGGTGATAGCCAAGTTTTTTTACAAGCCTATTTATATGATTGGACTGAAGATAAGACTGAAAGTTTAATCACTCGAAATCCCGGTGAACTTGATTCATCATTGTATAATCATATTAAATTTAATCCCCGTTCTTTTATCTTAGAACCTGGTCAAAAACAAGTAGTGAGGTTTACTATTACTACCCCGGAAGATTTAGAACAAGAACTGCGTGGTATAGTATTTTTTGAAGAAGAAATATCTTATTCTGAGGAAGGTACGGGAGCTCGAGTAATTACTCAAGTAGGAACAGTAATATATTTAGTACCAGAAAATGTAAAATACCACTTTAAATTAAATGAAATAAGATTTAAGGCTCAAACAGAAAGTGAAAACATGAGTAGTCTAATATTAATGGAAAACAAAGGTGATGCTCATATTAGATATGAATTAGAGTATAAAATAATAGATTCTAATAGTAGATTAATAGAGGAAGGTAGTCTGGGAGAAAAAATAATTATACCTACTTTTGAAAGAGGCGTTATTATTAATTTTGAGAATAGATTAAATCCAGGTGATTATAAGTTGTTATTAAGTTATAATTTTATAAATAATAATGAACAAAAAAGTTATGAAATTCCATTTAAAGTAAAATAGATGAAGTGGGTGTATACCATGAAGAAAATATTAATTATAATATTGTTATTACTGATAATATTTTCAAGTGTCTATGTTTTTGCTCAAGAGTTCGATTTAAAAAGTGATGAAATAGATATTGAAACTAGTATTGTTTTACTCAATTTTTATAAAGAGGGAAAAGTAACAAAAAGCAATTATTTTTTTGAGATATTAAATTTTGAAGAGAAAGAATATATATTACTTCCCGTTAATTTATTATCTAATCAAATCGATTTAGTAGTTATTTTTGACAGAACTAGTAATTTACTTACTGTTAAAAATCCGGAAAATGAAAAAGACGTAAAGATTGATCTGACCGAAAAAAGATATTTGAATTTTTCTGAATGGAATACAGAACAACCTATTATTTACAATAATGATTTTTATATTAGTGAAAAAGTTATAGCTTATTTATTGGATTCTGAGATAGAGTGGAGACCCAGGAACCAAGAATTAGCAATAAGTGGAGACTTTGAACAAGAAAATAGACAATTGAGCAGTATTGATGAAGAAAAAAAAGAAGAACTGATAAGAGAAAACAAGGAAGAAATTTATTCTCCTGATAATCTATTTTCCCTTGGTTCAATTAATTACAAGGTTACATTAGATTATAGAGATAGCAATTACTATGACAACCTTTCTTTTAAAGAGGTATTTAGTATATTTGGCCGAGCTAATAATTGGGCTTTATCATTAAGAGAAGAGGCAGAGGTAGATCTAGATAACAAAATATCTGATATCGAAATACCGTTTATAAAAGCTCAATATAGGGATGATAATAAATTAATAATATTAGGAGATACACAATTTAGATTTAATAATACTATTGGTGAGAATTCATTACGAGGTTTTTATTTTAGACATCCTGATCGTTTAAGTGTGAAAATTATTCCTATGATAAATATAAGTGGTGAAAATGAACCGGGTTCTCAAATTAAACTATATGTAAATAATACTCTTAGAAAAGAATATACAATAGGAAAAGATGGCAAATATTTTTTTGAAGATGTTGTTTTAAATTTAAGAGTATTAAATAAAATAAAAGTTTTAATAATAACACCAAATGGTGAAACAGAAGTTATTAATAAAAAAATTACTGCCGTAGAAAAATTATTGCAAGAGGGGACTAAGGAACTAGAAGTTCTGGGTGGTTTATATAAAAAAGAAAGTACAAACGTTGATTATGATGGATTATTAACAGGTTTTAAAGGCGGTATTGCTTTGAATAAAGATTTGTCATTAAACGTTGAAGCAAGTTATTTTGATAAAAGTTATATGGATGAAGATGAAAAATATATTTCTTCTAATGTTGGAATGGCTTATAGATTAATTGATAATACAATTGTCACAATTGATTGGTTTTATGGAGATTATGATGGTGTGGAAGAGGAAGGTTACAAATTAAACTTACACTATGCATTTAACAGAGGATATATTGATGGTTATTACTTTCATATACCAGAAAATCTTAGTGAATTAATTCCTGATAATTCAGGTGAGCAGAAGATAATAGCTGGAATTTATAATTTGAATGAGAAATGGGCAATAGAACCAAGAATTGGTACTTTTGAGTCTTTAGATATAAATTCACCTTTTAAAAATGAATATGCTAGGATTAAAATAAGAAGATCAAATGGTTGGGAAAGTTATTTTGCATTAATGGGTAGTTATGAAAATATTGAGAAAAATTATAATATTACGGTGGAAGAAACTAATTATATTTTGCCCGGCATAAATGAAAGACGTGGGGCTGGTATTGAAGTTAGAAGGTATAGGGAAGGATTTAAAATTATAGGGAATACAAATGTATATGACAATAATATAAATGTGGATTCACAATTGAAGATAAACTATCAAAATATTGATTATTCAATAGATTTTTACAAGATTATAATAAATGATTTGTTGTTATCTGGGAGAATGGAAACAGAATATGAAGATCATTCAGGAACAAAATATAATCAAGATATAGAAAAAGAGTTAAGGTTGAGATATAATATTTTTAATAACACCTTTTTGACATTGCATGGAAAAGAAAGTGATATTGAAACACAAAATATTGAAGAAAAAAAATATAATATTACTCTTAATAGTTATTTAACAGATAATATTAATTTGGTAGGGCAGTATTCTAGAATTAATACAGGGGAAGTATTTAATTATGAGGAATACAAAATTAATACCAGTTATAGTTTTAATGAAAATTTAGGTTATATAAACATTTTTGCAAATTATGTAATACCAGAGGATAATGCCTATAATGAACAAATTTCTTATGGGGTAGGATATAGTAAGATATTTAATAATGAAAGTGAACTAGATATATATTTAGGTAAAACTTATGGAGGTGTTTTAGACTCAGACCATGAATATTATGTGACTGTATCATTTGCTCAAGCTTTTGCTTTTACTAAGAATAAAACATTAAATACTAGATTTAATAATAGCGAACATCGTTCTTTTGTAGCGGGGTATGTATATTTAGATGAAAATAATAATGGTGTCTTTGATAATGGAGAAGAAAAATTACCTGACATAGAAATGAGATTAGATAATATGATAGCTAAATCTGATGAAGAAGGTTTATATAGATTTAATCCTCTCTTTGCTGATGTTTATCAATTAAACTTTAATTACAGGAATTTGTATGCAGATTATACTCCAGTAACTAAAGAGAAATTTATAAGGGTAAAAGAAAATGAAAATATTTTTATGAATTTTGGTTTAACTCTGAATGGATCCATTTCTGGAAAATTATTTTTAGATAAGAATAATAATGGGGTTCAAGACAATAATGATGAGGCTTTAAGTTGGATTGGAGTGACATTAGACGGAGTTAAATATGATTATACAGATGAAAGAGGAGAATTTTATTTTGAAAATGTTACATTAGGGGCACACAAAATAGAAATAATAAAAGAATCAATTCCTAGCTCTCTTGAGGTGGCAGAATCTTTATCAAAAAACCTATTCATAACAAAAGAAGAATTAGACATTAGAAATCTAGATATTCCTTTATATTATAGTTTTTAGAAAGATATAATCATAAGTTTTTAGGATAATTACTTAAAATTAATTTATCACATATTAAAATAGAGGACCTTTATTAGAGAGGTCCTCTATTAATGTGTTTAATAAATTTCGCTTATAGAATATTTGGGAAATATTTAGTGGAACTTGTTTAACACAAAATTTTATTAAAAATATTACTTATCATGTTTTGAATTACCTGGATAATTACTGCTGCGTTCTGAGTTTTCTGCATTATTGTGATTCCCAGAATTACCAGGAGCGTCTTGATCACCATTGCCAAAACCATTATTCCCTTTCATTATTACTGGTGGTTCTT
Source organism: uncultured Halanaerobiales bacterium (assembly GCA_913055675.1). Classification (GTDB taxonomy): domain Bacteria; phylum Bacillota; class Halanaerobiia; order Halanaerobiales; family M55B127; genus M55B127. Next base: position 197 of record CAJXKY010000089.1, on the reverse strand, counting down.
CTGGTTCTGTAACCGAAGAAGCAAAAGCTACCGGAGTGAGAATCAGGCTAAATATTACAAACATTACTATAAATATAGAAAGTTTTTTCATATAAATTTCCTCCTTTCTTTAAAGGACTTTATACTGTTTCACAACCCATCAAAGTTTTTAGATAAAATAATTCATAGTCTTGCTTTTAATTTCAGATACTATTCAA
>CAJXKY010000088.1 GCA_913055675.1 uncultured Halanaerobiales bacterium | reverse complement strand
AAGAATGTAATCAAAGAGCTGGTATAGAAGGTATTCCTTCTGTATTTAGACGTAAATACAATGTTGATAACATGCCTGTTAGGGGTGAACTATGTCAAAAAATCTGGTTTGGATTTAAAGTTGCGGCAGTAAACTTCAAAAAATTGTTTAAAGGATTAAAATTAGTTACCACATAGGACAGGACAGTCTTTTTTATCCTCAGATATATTATTTTTCATGATTAGTGATATATTTACTGTTGAATTACTAAAAAATTTTATTATTAGAGATATTTATTTGGACTTTTTGGGGACTAACCATATTATGCGATAAACAACTTTGAAAGCAAAGAACTAGCTCTGCAAAGAATCTCAGGTAGACTTTTATCACATGTACAAAACTTAAAATTGACCACCTTAATAGCAGGACATACCGGAAATTTAACCTGGAAAACAAGATATTTAGAACATAAAGAAAAAGCGAATAAGTTGTTAAAAGAAATTTCTAGTTTGGTTGAGCTTGGGGAAGGTTTAAATGAAATTGATAATATAAAGCAAAACAAAAATAAAATTATTGATATTGAAGATGATGCATATCAACTTATTAGTCAGGGGAGAAAAAAAGAAGCAATAAACTTATTAAAGAGTTGGAATTATATTAAAAATCATCAGGAACTGATAAAAGCTACAGAGGAGCTCACTGATCTTGTTAATGAACATGTACATGATAATATTACTTTCAGAAAAAATATTATTTTACTTACATTTTTAATCTTATTTATATTATTCTTAATTTTAATCTATGCTTGGTATAAATCAGTAAAAACTTGGCGTTATAATATAAGAAAGCGAAAACAAAAGGAACAAGAAATCATATATTTAAATTACCATGATTCTTTAACTGATCTTTATAATCGCAGATATTTTATGCAGACGGGTAAGCAGGAAATTGAAAGAGCAAAGCGCTATAAAGAACCACTATCTCTTATGATGATAGATATTGATCATTTCAAAAATGTTAATGATAACTATGGTCATATTGCTGGTGATAAAGTATTAAAACAATTATCCTCAATATTAAAAGAAAGTGTAAGAAATGCAGATATAGCAGGGCGTCTAGGAGGAGAAGAATTTGGAATTATCTTACCAAAATCTTCTTTGGATAAAGCAAAAAAAGTTGCTGAGAGGTTAAGAAAAAATATAGAAAACAACACTTTCAAGTATGATAAAGCAAACATATCGATCACTATTAGTATTGGTATAGCAGCATATAAGAAAACAAACATAAATATGGATAACTTAATTCATGAAGCTGATCTTGCTTTATATGAAGCTAAAAAAATAGGTCGAAACTGTGTTGTTACAAATCAAGAAATTAAAGACAAATAACATATAAAAATTATTTGGAAGGGGTAATGAATAAAAATAATAAGATTAGAGATTAACTATAAAAATAAATTATGATTGCTTTTAAGTGAAATGTCTCGGAAAATGAGTTTAGTTGGTTTCAAGGATGCGTTGTTTTGTTCCGTAAATATGTTCTTAATGTACCAATAAATTTCTCCTAATATACCACTCTGAATTATATAGACCATAATTAAGGCAAAAATAAGTAAGATAATAGAATATATATACATACTTTTCTTTTCTTGGTCCATGAGAACCCTCCTTTAATAATATATTGACTATCAAACGTCTTCAAAATAATAATTGAACAACAATAATATTATTCCTTCTTTTTATTAAGTACAGTTTTATAGTTTAAAAGAAGTAAATTGTTAGGTAACTGATATACTAGAATAATAATTTGCAGATATTGTATATAAATATAAGTGGGTCTTAGAGAGGTTTAATAAATCTAGGTCCCGCTTTTTCCTTATCTAAATTATTTAATATTTCTTCTATACATCAATTTTTACACTTGATTTGCTCATAAACTTTTTTTAAAAATTTTAATAAAATATAATTTAGATAGCTATATAAAAGTTGTTAACAGTAAAGAATAGATATCTTTTATCACTTTTTCTAAAATTATAAATTACCTCCTTTGATTGATATATTAACCATCCTCAACTTCTAATATCGTAATTAAAAAGTGTTATTTATAATCAGCAATTTTGCTTTTTGTGTGATATATAATGACGTTTTATCTTAACTGATGTGCCGGGCTTTAAAATAATTTCGCTATATGCTTGCAATCCTCTCCACTTTTCCTTATAATACTTAATGGTCACAATGGTGAGGGAAAAGTAATAACTAAGTCGACCTAAAACTTAGAGGAGGTATACAATGAAGAAATCTTTACTAATTGTTTTATCAGTTGCTTTATTAGTTGGATTATTTTCTGGAACTGGAATAGCACAAACAGATGAACCAATTGTCTTAGGAGAACCAGATTGGCCTGGTATTAGGGCTAAAAATTCAGTAGTAGAGTATATCTTAGAAAATATTGGTTATAAAGTTGAAAGAAGAAGTGCTACTGATCCAATATTACATGAAGGTTTGACTCAAGGAGATGTAGATGTTCATCTTGGTTCTTGGTTACCTCAAAACAATGATTTAAGGAAGAAGTATAAAGGCAAACTAAACTATGTGACTCAGAATATGACTGAAGGTATTTATACAATGGCAGTACCGAAATATGTTTGGGATGCAGGAGTAAAAACTCATGCTGATTTACAGAAATATGCAAATAAATTTGATCGCAAACTATATCTTGGACCCACAGGCTGGGCATCCTATGATTTAATGAAGAAAGCTATTGAAGATGATGTTTACGGTCTTGGGGACTGGGAGGCAGTTAATTCTAGTCAAAGTGCTTTAATGGCTCAAATAGAAAAATCAGTTAAAGATAAAGAATGGATAGTATTTGTTGGTTGGCAACCTCATTGGATGAATTCAGTTTATAATATTAAATATTTAGAAGATCCTCAGAGATTATGGGAGAGCCCTTATTCCTGGGTAGATACATTAACTAGACAGGGGTTTGAAAAAGATTATCCAGAAGTATACAGGTTTTTACAGCAGTTTAAAGTAGATATTGAGGATAATAATGATTGGATTTATGAAATTGGATTTAATGGTCAAAATGAAATGAAAGTAGCAGAAGAGTGGGTTAAAAATAATATCTTAGTAGTTCGTCGTTGGTTAAGTTTAGTTGAAACCCCAAGGGGAGAAAACGCTTATCAGGTTTTAAGAGATAATATTGGTTTGAATAATAATTAAATAATAAACAAAATTAATACTTAGTAAAAAAAGGTGCGGAGTAGAGAAGGTCAATAACTCTATTCCGCACCTTTTTAATTTTTTTTTAATATGTAGTTTTGATTTACTCAATTTGTTTAGGATCCAAAGCATCTCTTAAAGCATCGCCCAATAAGTTGAAACTCATTACCGTTAATATAATCGCAAAACCTGAGAAAAGTGAGATCCACGGTGCTTGAATTAAATACTCTTGACCTCTTTTAAGCATTGTACCCCAACTGGAAAGAGGGGGTTGTACACCTAAACCTAAGAAACTTAAACTGGCTACTAATAAAATAGCTTGTCCGACTCTTAAAGAACCAATTACTATAATCGGTGAAATTACATTAGGTAGAATATGTTTTTTTATTACCCTATAATCAGAACCCCCTAAAGCTTTAGCTGCTTTCACATATTCTTTTTCTTTAACAGAAAGAACAGCTGACCGGGTAATTCTGGCAAAGTTAATTAAACCCGTAAGACCGACTGCAATGATTACATTGATTATATTTTTACCTAAAGCTGCAATGATAGCTAGAGCTAATAATATAAAGGGAATCGAATTCCAGGTTTCTACAATTCTCATAATTATAGTATCGGTTTTACCACCATAAAAGCCAGAAATAAGGCCTAAAGATATACCAATAAAGGCATTTACAAATACTGCTGCAAAAGCAACACCTAAAGCTACCCGGCTGCCATAAATTACTCTTGAAAGTATATCGCGCCCAAAATCATCTGTTCCCATCAAGTGTTTTATCGTTGGAGCTGCTGCATTCATATTTGAGTAATCAATTTGATCAGGCTCAAAGGGTGCTACAAAAGGAGCACAAAAGGCTAAATATATGAGCAAAATAATAATTATTGCACCAACTAGTCCACCTTTATTTTTCTTGAATTCTTTCCATGAATTATATAAGATTTCCTTTTCTTTTAAGAGTAAAAATATTTTTGGTTTAAAAACAATTAATGATAGTAAAAGTAAAACAAGTAAAGAAAAACTTGTTGCCAACTTTATTTCAAGGGAGCCCCAAAAATTACCTTTGATTATCCAGTTTTGGTAAAGTATGTACAATTTGGTTATTAATAATATAATAGCTGTAATTCTTTTTTTCATACTTTAGTGCCCCCTAACTATAGCTAATCTGTGGATTTATAAACACATAAAGGATATCAATAATTAAATTGGTTATTACATAAAGAAAAGATAAAACTAGAATTGTACCGAAAACCAGGGGTTGATCACGATAAGATACAGCTGTGACAGCTAATCTTCCTATTCCTGGCCAGGCAAAGACAGTTTCAGTTAGAATTGCTCCTCCAAATAACATAGCTAGTTG
>CAJXKY010000087.1 GCA_913055675.1 uncultured Halanaerobiales bacterium | reverse complement strand
TTAAAATATATTGATAATTATAGATAAAAATCCATATATAGATATACAGATTTAATATTATTAATAATAAAATTATTGGTTACAACACAAAAACAAACACTCTAATTGAATAAATTAAATAGAAATCCAAATAATTATCTTAATATGGGCAAAAATATATAAATAAACAAGAGTATCCCTTAGCCAGTAACTATTACCGGACTATTTAATAACCTTTTTGTATTGATAGCTAATACCTTGAATCCAAAGTTGAATTTTGAGCGCACTTCACCCCGGACAGGCATATTATCGACATTGTACTTCCTTCTAAATACAGAAGGTAATCCTTCAATCCCTGCTCTTTGGTTGGTGAGTTCAATATATTCTTTAGTATCCATTTTTTCTCTAATAGAATCTCTCAGATATCTATCTTTATTAAACCTAACAGTATTAGTTTTCTTTTGAAATTGAATTCTGCATTCTTTTTTAAAATTACAACTTGAACAATTCTCTTTAGTAAACTTAGCAGTAAAGACTTCTTTTTCATCATCATACTTACTAAAATAAGGTTTTTGTTCGTTAATACATTTTGTAATTAGATTATCTTCATTAATTTGAAAGGTTTTGGCAAAACTTAATTTAGATTCACTTTCTTTTCTGCCAATCAGTTGGCCGGGTATTAATTCAATACCCTTCTGTATAGCTAATTCGGCTAGTTCAAGGGTAAAATAAGCACCATCTACTAACATTTTGAGCGGATTTTTGCTTTTTTTATCGATATCTAGTTTTTCGATAGTATCTTGACTAAACTTTTGATCACTATATATATTGGGCTTAAAATCATAATTTTTAATGATACTGTGATTCCCATCAAATACTTCTACCACATTAGCTGTGTAACCAATATTAGGACCATACTTGTAACGATAAGTTGCATCAGGATCACTAGGGTTTTGTAAAACATCTGAACTTAAGTCCTGTCCGTCTTTTATCTTTAATCCACTAGGATCAAGTTTATCAAAATCATCATTGTCAGTTTGTTCTCCAAGCATTCGTTTTAGGGTTTTAAATTCTTCTGTTTGTTCAATACCAGAAGAGCTTTTTACAGATGCTCTATATAACATTTGTGAATGTTTCAGTAAGAATTCCAGTTTGGATTCAACATCTTTATCCCGAGTTTTGTAAATAGTTTCTTTTTTATGACCTTTTTTGAGATAACCAAGACAGCTTTCAGGTATTGCCTTTTTGTCCAGCTGTTTTAACTTTTTAATCAAATTGACATTGACTGTATAGACTAATTCTATTCTGGACATGTTTTTACTAGAAGAAGCAACCATAAAGGAATCAACACGTATCTTTTCATCACCAATCTCAAGTGTTTCAGCGATAAGTTCCGAAAGGTTTTCTACTTCTTCCTTAATTAAATCGATACCGGTTTCTTCTTCATAGGCGTAAACTCTAGCCCTAAAATTAGTAAAGGTATTGATAGAAACCGGCGGTTTATCAAAGCTAGTTAGACGTAAAGCATACTGGAATCTATCATCAAAGTAAATAGATCCTAATAGTTCAACATCAGAAAGACCAAATATTTCTTTTAAGATCAATGCCCCAATGATTACATTAACTGGAGAATTAGGTCTTGATGGTTTATCACTATATAAAACAGAAAATCTATCTTCATTAATAGCAGGAAAGATTATTTTTTGAAAAATATGAGCCCAGCTGTCTTTAAGAAAATCTTTTAGATAACCTGGCATATTGGTTACAGTATCGTCAAAAGACATCTGTTGGAAACTATTTTTAGTCCACATAAAAGCACCTCTTTTGTTGTAAATGTTACTATAATTATATCATATAATCGCTGTCATAACAAGGATTATGTGAGGTTAAGCGGATTATTTTCAAAGAAAAATCCAGCAACTTTATTAGATGACAATTGGTAAATATTTCTAGGTTTTTGTGGTGCAATCATAAATATAAGATAGATGTTTTTTTATTTTTTGGAAATGAAAAGTAATATAAATAAGTTGGAAGGGGGTATGTTGATGACTAATAAAACATTAATATTAATATTACTATTATTAATTTTATTTTCTAATCAAAGTATTACAGCTAATAATAAAAAAGAGAGCATAGATTCAATATTTCATCTTAAAAATAACCAATTAATATTGATAAATTTTAATAAAATGGATGATGCTCAATTAAATTTATTAAACTATAAAACTATTAATGACATTGTAGAAAAAATACCTAAAAATTATATCTCATATTACAATATAGATTTTATACTGAAAGTTATGTATATAAAAAACAAAGAAATTGATAATTTAAACATATCCAAATTTCAAGATAACATATATTATCTTAAAAACAATACTCAACAAGATAAATCATATGCAGATGATAATAAAAAGATAAATACTAACGCAACTAAAAATGATTTTGATGATGAACCTTGTAGAAGAACTTGACAATAATTAAAAATATGCCCGTGAGGCTATCTGTTTTTTAAATTTTCATAATATTATAAATACTTAAAGGAGTTTCTCATTTGATACTGAATTGAATTAGTATATACATTTATGTATATTGCTAAAGGAGGTGACCTTTTTACATTTTTACTGTTTTAATGGTCTTCTTATAAGTTTAAACGCTTTTTAAAAAATAATAGATAAATAAAATTTTATAGCCATTCTTCTTAACAATTAATAATACATTTTTTTATGCCAATCATCTTTGATTGCAACAACAAATTTTTATTTGAAGAGGGGGATTTTAATGAAATTAAAATTAAATATGTGTTTGGTTTTGTGTTTGGTATTTATTTTAACAGCTTTAACATCAACTTTTGTTCTTGCTGATAATAATTTGAATTTTGAAGTTACTTTATCTGAAAATGTAGTTGAGGATCTAGAAAAACTTGGTTTCGAAACACCTATTGATGGAAGAATATTTGTGATAATATCTAATAATGGGAGTGTAGAACCCAAAAATAATGTGGGTATTGCTGGTGAACCTATTTGGGCAAAAGATGTTGAAAATATGACGGTAGAAGATAGTTTTGTTATTGATGATGGTAACACCCAAGTTTCAAGTTGGCCATTAGATAATTTTAATGATCTTGAAAAAAATGGTTATTATATTCAAGCCTTTATGAATATCTACACCACTTTTCACCGCAGCGATGGTCATATCATAAAAATGCACCTAAATTCAGGAGCTGGGCAAAGTGTTTTTAACGCCCCAGGTAACATTTATAGTGAAGTGAAAAATATCTATATTGATCCTGATAAAGGTGGTAATATAAAATTAGAATTATCCGATATAATACAACCACCAAATCCTTTAGAAGAAGGCGAAGTCTTACAACAAGGCAATTTTGAAGATACTGAATATGTAAAATATCCTAAAATCAAAAGTGAAATTGTTTCTGAATTTTGGGGTCATGACATGTATATAGGAGCAAACATATTACTACCTAAAGGTTTTGAAGAAAATACCGACACTAAATATCCGGTTATTTATCATTTAGGTCATTGGCCAGGTGGAAGAGCTCCTATGGGTTTTGAAGAAGGCGAAGAAGACAATGACTTTTATGATTTCTGGTTATCTGATGAAGCTCCGAGAGTAATTGTTGTAAACATTCGAGATGCAAACCCTTATTATGACACTTCTTATTCTGTAAATTCAGAAAATGTTGGCCCTTATTGGGATGCTATAAGTAAAGAATTAATCCCTTATATTGAAGAAAATTATCGAGCAATATCTGAACCATGGGCACGTGCGGTAGCAGGCGGCTCAACTGGTGGTTGGGAAGCAATGGCCACAAAAGTATTACACCCAGAATTTTTTGGCGGCACCTGGTCATGGTGTCCTGATGCAATAGATTTCCATCACCATCAAATAGTTAATATATATGAAGATGAAAACGCTTATTCTATGGCAGCTAGTTGGGGAGACACCAACAAAGCTGAAGGAGAATGGGGAGTTTCAATAGAAAGACCCGATGTAGTAAGAGATGATGGTAATATCTCATTTACTATGAGACAAGAAAATATGTATGAAAATGTAGTCGGTCCTAATAACAGGTCAGGTGGTCAATGGTCAATTTGGGAAGCAGCATATAGTCCAGTTGGTTCTAACGGATATCCACAAAATATTTGGAACCCAGTTACTGGTGAAATAAATGAAGATGTTGCTGAAGAATGGAAAAACTATGATTTAGTTCATATATTAAAAGAAAATTGGGAAGATTTAGCCCCTAAAATTAATGGAGAGTTATATATTGCCACTGGAACGATGGATACCTTCTATTTAGATAAAGCAGTTATTATTTTAGAAGATTTTTTAGAGGAAGCTGAAAATCCCAAAGCAGATATACCTATTGAATATGGTTTATATGAACCTCACTGTTGGATTGGAGCTAGCCCAGATAGTCCGAAATTAGAATTAAAACCTAATGTATATATATCAACTGGAGATGAAATGACTTACAATGAATTTGTACCAATAGTAGCGGATTATATCTCAGAAAACGCTCCTGAAGATGCAGAAATGTCTTGGTATTAATCTAAATTAAAAAATTAGATTAAGTTGAATGAGGAGTTATGACAATCTTCATTCGCTTTTCTTTCAATTAATTTAATTAGATAAAAATCAATATATATGGGAGGGAATAAATTGAAAAAACTCTTAATAATTGTTTTAACCTTTTCATTAATTTTTGCTTTTAGTGCGATTGGTTTAGCACAAT
>CAJXKY010000086.1 GCA_913055675.1 uncultured Halanaerobiales bacterium | reverse complement strand
CAAATAGCACAAGAAGCAGAAATGAAACCAATAATCGAAATTGCAAATCAACTGGGCTTAGACAAAGAGGACTTAGAACTTTATGGTAACTACAAAGCTAAACTAAAGTTAGATGTTTTCAACAAACGAGAGGACAAAGAAGACAGTAAACTAGTTTTGGTTACAGCAATAACTCCTACCCCAGCTGGCGAAGGTAAAACAACAACCACAGTTGGCTTAGGACAGGCTCTAAATCAACGAGATAAAAAAGCAATGATAGCCATCCGTGAACCTTCACTGGGTCCTACAATGGGTATTAAAGGCGGTGCAGCCGGTGGTGGCTATTCACAGGTTATTCCGATGGAAGATATTAACCTACATTTTACAGGCGACATCCATGCAATCGGGATTGCTCACAACCTACTTTCCGCAGCAATTGATAACCACATCAAACAGGGTAATGAACTTGATATAGATCCTACTCAAGTTAGTTGGCCGCGCGTTGTAGACATGAATGATAGAGCCTTAAGAGAAGTGGTCTTAGGATTAGGCGGATCTGGAAACGGTGAACCACGTGAAGACGGTTTTATCATTACAGTTGCTTCCGAAATTATGGCTGTATTATGTCTTGCTAATGACTTAATGGAATTAAAAGAAAAGATCGGAAACATTGTTATCGGTTATAGTCGAAGTGATGAACCGATAACTTGTAGTGATCTAAACGTAGAAGGAGCAATGACTGCTCTACTTAAGGATGCAATTAAACCGAACTTAGTTCAGACTCTAGAGAACACACCTGCTTTAATCCATGGTGGACCATTTGCTAACATAGCTCATGGAGCTAATAGTGTAATGGCAACCAAAATGGCAATGAAGCTATCTGATATAACCATCACAGAGGCAGGATTTGGTGCTGATTTAGGAGCAGAGAAGTTCTTTAATATTAAATCACGTTATGCTAATCTTAACCCTGATGCAACCGTATTAGTGGCTACCATCAGAGCATTGAAGATGCACGGTGGAGTAGCTAAGGATAACCTAGAAGAAGAAAACTTAGAAGCCTTAGAAGCAGGTATGGAAAACTTAGAAAAACATGTAGAAAACATTAATAAGTTCAATGTACCACTTGTAGTAGCAATCAATAGATTCCCCACCGACACCGAAGCGGAATTAGAATTAGTCCGTAAGAAATGTGAAGAGTTAGGTGTAAGAGTAGCCCTTTCAGAAATCTGGGCTAAAGGTGGCAAAGGTGGACTTGAACTAGCAGATGAAGTAATAGATATTGTAGAAAACGTAGAGAGTAACTTTAAGTATCTTTATGAAAAAGAACTTTCAATCAAAGAAAAGATAGAAAAGATAGCAACAGAGATCTATGGAGCAGATGGAGTAGATTACAGTAATACAGCCGAAAAACAGATCAAGACCTTTACAGAACAAGGTTATGATGAGTTACCGATCTGTATGGCTAAGACCCAGAACTCTATATCAGATAAACCAGAACTAAAAGGTAGACCTAGTGATTTCAGGGTTTCAGTATCAAAGGTAACCCTTTCAGCCGGAGCAGGCTTTTTAGTACCATCAACTGGTCCTGTCTTGAAGATGCCTGGATTACCAAAGAGACCTTCAGCTGAAGACATTGATATTGATGAGAACGGAAAGATTACAGGACTCTTTTAATTAACTTAGTTAAACATTTAATATAAAAATATTAATATATATAATAGAATTTAATTAGTTAAAAAATATATGGTGATAGAGTAGAATTCACGCGTTTGAGTGTCTAAAGATGGGACGTTGCTTTAGAACGAAAGAATGGATCTGCGGTGTGAATTTCGCGTCCGCTGTCATCAAAGAGTTTTCTCTTTGGTGCAGAGATCTGTCATCGCCAATAGAGAGGTTATAAAAATGAAAATTTCAACGAGGAAACTAGTTTTTTTATCGTTATTAACAGCGCTTGGTGTTGTTTTGACAAGGTTTTTAAGTTTGCGTTTGCCGTTATTTGGTGTTGAAGGGATAAGAATTGGAATTGGTTCTCTTCCTATGATCTTTGCAGGTATGGTCTTTGGTCCTGTAGCCGGAGGGCTGGTAGGTGCAGTTACAGATGTTGTAGGTTTTTGGATAAGTCCAATGGGAGCATATATGCCTCACTTCACTTTTACGGCGTTTTTGACAGGTTTTATACCTGGATTTTTAATGAAATATTTTTTCAAGGATAAAAGAACTTTACCATACATTCTTATCTCAATAGCAGTAGGCCAAATCATAACATCTATTTTACTAGTACCTTATTTTATTCATATTCTATTTGGGGTCCCATATCGGCCTTTATTAATACCAAGATTAATTGGCCAACCGGTAAATATACTTGTATATAGTTATTTAATAAAAATTCTTTTTAAAAATGAAATACTTAATATTTTGGAAAACAATTAAAACAAAAAGGCTACCATTTTATAGGTAGCCTTTTGATAATCAAAATATACTTTTTATATTTGATTAGGTTTTTCACCAATTCTTGCAAATATTATTTCTGTTTCACCATCTCTAATTATTTTTAGTAAAATTCTTTCATCAATTTCTTTTTGATTTACTTTATTAACAACATCGTTAGGATTTTCTATGATTTCTTGATCGATTTCTTTTATAATATCATAGGTTTTTAGACCGGCTTTATCTGCTGGGCTATTAGGAAATACATCTAGTATAATGGCTCCTTTATTGTTGTCTAGATTAAAATAATTTTGTACGCCAGAACTTATTTGACCGACTGACACTCCCAACCAGGGCTGAATAATTTCACCATTATTTTTAAGATCTTCTACTACATTTTTTATTTCATTTATAGGAATAGCAAATCCAATACCTTGTCCCTGAGAACTTACAGCTGTATTAATACCGATGACTTCACCTTCCATATTTAATAAAGGTCCACCACTATTACCTGGATTAATTGCAGCATCAGTTTGGATAAGATTTTTATATGTTCTTAACTGTCCTTGATAGGTGGGTATTTGAATTGGTCGTCCTAAAGCGCTTATTACCGAACTATAGCCGAGAAAGCCTTACTCATGAAATGGGTGGGGATGAATCGGCTAATCAAATTGTAAATGTACCCCTGTTATGATATAATAGCTAAAACAATTGATAAAAAGGGGTTTTTAGTTATGAATACCTATAAAAATACAAGACACGCTAAGTTTTTGTTAAATTATCATTTCATTTGGATACCTAAATATAGAAGAGGTATTTTAGATAATAGAGATATTAAAAAATTAATCTCTAATACTATTGATGAATTAGCAAAAAAACATAAATTTGATGTTTTAGCTTTAGAAATTATGCCTGACCATATACATTTATTTCTTTCTGCTATACCTAAATATTCTCCTAGTAAATTAATGAATATAATCAAGGGTATAACTGGTAGAAGAATTTCTAAAAAATTTCCTGATTTAAATATTGAAGGTTCAGTATGGACTAGAGCATATTTTGTAGCATCATCGGGGAATGTTTCTTCTAAAACCATTCAACAGTATATTGATAAACAAGGTGATTAAAATGCAAATAACTTATGTTTTAGAACTTTTAAAACCTACCAATAAAAAAGAAAATAACTTTTTAAAAAACATAGAGCAGGTAGTTAAAATAAGATACGAAATATCTAAACTACTTAAAAGCGGCGAAAATAATTTATCTTCTGCTGATTTCCCCCACATCGAATTGCCTTCTGCTATCAAAAATCAAGATATAAGAGAAGTAAAATCTCTTTACAGAAGGTTTAAAAAATCTAATTCTAAAAAGGAAAATTTAGATTTCAAACCTAATCAACCACTTTGTTATAATAACCAAAATTATAAAATTGATAATCACATTATATCTATACCTCTTTATACTACAAAAACTACAAGATTTGCTTTTCCAGTTAAAAAAACAAAGAGATTTTATGAACTTCAAGAACACATTAATAATGGTAGTAAATTAGGTAAGGCAAGTTTGTTTTATAAAAAAAGTAAATGGTATTTTGCTGTAACTATTCAAATTCCTAATAAAAATAATAATAATACTAATATTATGGGTATTGATATAGGATTAAGACAATTAGCTGTTGCAAGCATTAACACTTTTAAAGATAAAGAAATTAATAGACAATTTCACAATGGGAAACAAGCAGGTTTTATCCGAAAAAAATATCGTTCTGTAAGAAAAAATATGGGTGAACTTAAAAAGATAAAAGCTATTAAAAATCTTAATGATAAAGAGCAGAGATGGATGTCTGATTTAAACCATAAAATTAGTAGTCAACTTATTAATCTTGCTGTGCAAGAGCAAGTTGGCACTATAGTTATGGAAAATCTAAAAAACATTCGCAATACTGCTCAAAGTATTAATGAAGCCGATCGAAACTTAGATAGTTGGGCTTTTTATCAACTTCAACAATTTATTGAGTATAAAGCTAAAATGGCTGGGATTAAAGTGGAATATATAAATCCAAAGTACACTTCCCAGCGTTGTTCTAAATGTGGTAAAGTTGAAAAATCTAATCGTAATGGCAATTTATATTCTTGCAGTTGTGGTAATCATATTCATTCTGATTTAAACGCTGCTAGAAATATAGCAGATAAATTTCTGCATACTTTAGAACAACAATCTGCTTAGGTGGTAATAGTCTAAGTGCTTGAGTGCCTATACTAATTTATTAATTAGAATTATACTATTGAAATGTATAGTTGGCTATCTCAAGAGGGTTGATGGCACAACCTAAAATCGAAGTTATATTGGACTACTGGAAACAGACTGTCCTCTAATCATTCGATAACCTCGT
>CAJXKY010000085.1 GCA_913055675.1 uncultured Halanaerobiales bacterium | reverse complement strand
TTTTCAGCTTCATGCGGGTCCAGGCGTCAGCATTATTACCAGTTGGTATTTCAAAATCTACTTCATCATAAGCACCATATGGCATTAGTTTTCTAACATCATGTTCAAGGCCTGTAGCTCTTAAAGTAGGACCTGTTACTCCTAATCTAAGTGCATCTTCTTGATTTAACACTGCAGTGCTTTTCCATCTTTTTTGGGCTGTAGGATTTTCGAATATTAGTTTTTCAAATTCTGGCATCCTGTTTTTTTCTAAATCATCTAATAAATCTAGTAATTTTTGAAAAGTACTAGTTTCAATATCATGTCTCACTCCTCCAGGTCTTATGTAAATGTGGTACACACGACCGCCTGTGATTTCTTCAAAAAGATCAAGAATATAATCGCGTGCTAATACTCCCCAATGCATAGCTGTATATAAACCAATGGCTCCACAGTTTCCACCAATTGAAAAGATATGGGCTTGAATTCTTGCCATTTCTAAGATAATTGATCTTATATACTGAGCTCTTTTAGGTACTTCAATTTCACCGATTGCTTCATAGCCCATTGCATACACCATTTCATTAATGTCGGGTTCCATAACACATATTCGACAGACCAGAGCAGTATTTTTTATCCACTCTCGTTCTTCCATTAATTTTTCGAATCCACGATGTAAATGACCTGCATTTGGTTCAGCAGAGACTACTGTGTCGCCTTCATAAAAATAATTTATACCGTAATTACCTGGAACACCGGGATGATTGGGACCAAAAAACATTTCAGTCATTTTACTTTTGTCCATGGTATTCCCTCCATTCAAATTTTTCATTGACATAATCTCTTGTTTTAAAATCTTTTCTCATTGGAGGAGTGTCATTCCAATTTTCTAGAATTAATTCTTCCATATCATCATTTCCTTCAAATTCGACCCCAAAGAAATCATGAATATCTCTTTCATAATATTGTGCAACTGCCCACAAGTTTTTAATGGTAACAAATTTGCTTTTTTTTCTATCAATTCTTGTTTTTACGCTGATATTAATTTTATCTTCATAAGAGAAGAGATGATAGACTAATTCAAATTCATTATCTTCAATCCAGTCTACACAACTTATGGTAGCCAAATGACTATAACCTTTTGATTTTAAATAGTTAAGACTAGATACAAGCTCTTCATTTTCTAACTTTACTGCCAAATTTTGTGCTCTTAATTTATTAACTTCGAGAGGGTTTAATTTTTCTTTTATGAGTTTTATTACTTCATTTTCAGTTTTCATTGTCTTCTCTTAACCTCCCCTAAAACCTTTTTTTGGTTTGTCTTATAATATTCATATTCTTCTTTGTATTTTTTGTAACCTTTTGCTTCACCATTTTCTATTTTTTCCTTTAAATCTAAAAACCCTTCTAAAATAGCTTCTGGGCGAGGCATACAGCCTGCTATATATAGATCAACAGGTAAATATTTATCAAGTTGTTTTATCGTATTATATGAATCCCAATACATTCCACCATTAATTGTACAGGAACCAAAACCCATTACAAACTTAGGGTCCTGCATTTGCTCGTAAGTGTATACAACCCTTCGAAGGGTTTTTGTGCTTAAATAGCCTGTAATTAAAAGTATATCTGCTTGCCTGGGAGTAGCTGCCGGCCCAATACCAAATCTACTCATGTCATATCGTGAAGTCATGGTAGGTGGTAATTCGATGGCTCCACAACCAGTACAGTAGTGCAGCATAAATAATGACCTTTTTTGAGCCCAATTAATGACCTCTTGCCATTTACTGCTTTTGTATTTCTCTTTCATTTTATAGATTCCTCCTACTTAAAAAATTATGATGACTGCTTGAATTAATGCCCCGATTAAAGGCCATTTCCAGTAGAATAAGACACCTTCTTCAACTTTGAAGCGCGGAAAAACAGACCCAATTAAAGTTGCCAATAACCAAACTAGTAACATCTTAAGAAGAAAGAATAATATGTTTGAAGCCCCTCCAAAAAATAGATTTACAAAGAGAGCTGTTTTAACAACTATTGATACAGCATGTTGAAGCATAAGAAGCCCTAAATACTTTCCGCCATGTTCTACTACTGGTCCAGAAGCTATCTCAGATGGCGCAATAGGAGCGTCAAAAGGTTTTTTACCCATTAAGCCAAGTAATGCAATAAATGCTACCAGAGTTCCTAAAGGTACATTAATTAAATTCCAGTTCATAAAGCCACCTTGTTGAGCCTGCATTATTCCTACTATAGATGAACTGCCACTACTATAGATTAAAGTTAATAACACAACAATAAAAGGCATTTCATATCCTAACATTTGAGTTAAAGCCCTTGAAATACCTACGGAGGCCAGTGGATTTCCGGAACCAACAGTAGCCATTGCCATCCCTAAATATGCGATAGCCATAAGGTAAATAACTAAAAGAAGGGTACCACTCATGCTATATAAATATATGCTCCCGATTGGTACGAAAAACAAAGTGGCAATCATGCCTCCAAAAGCCATTATAGCTCCAAAATCAAAGATAAAGCCATGTGTTATTGCATCTTTGCCAAACAATTTTAAAACATCTAAATAAGGCTGATAAAAAGGTGGGCCGATTCGTTTTTGTGTTCTAGCGACTACTTTTCTTGCAATACCCATGAAAAGAAGACCCAAAGCCATTGCAAAGATAGCAATTAACAAAAATTCTAATATAGTAATTATTATCATACCATCCACCCCGCGAACGCTAAGATTACCATCAATAAGATCATGTAAAATGCATATGATTGTCCATTACCTGTAACAATAGTTTTACCTAACAAATTACCTAACTTTGTTATATTTCGAGCAAATGTATCATAAGCTCGTGTTAGACTTTTAGCTGCAAATGAATCAAAGATTCTGTCAAATGGCCTATAATATTTATAAGCGTAATGGTAAGCCTCAGGATCATCCATATATTCTCCAGAAGTATAAGTATCCATTAAACCTACTAATTCGGATTTTTTTGCGAATACAAAAATGATTAAGGCAAGTAAAAAGCCTCCCACAAATACATTAAAGATTATTAGTGAATTCCAAGCTCCATAAGCTCCTGTTATAGTATAAAGAGTGGATTGAACTGTTTCTATATTTAAATATCGAGCAATTTGATTTATGATATTCATTTGAATACCTGGTAAAACACCAAATAAAACCATAAGAGCCATCAGAATATACATTGGAATCTGCATTAAAAATGGCACTTCTTTAATATCTTTATGAATTGGTTTTAACTGTCCTAAAAAGACAGTACTCAATGGTTTAAATACATACATAAAGGATCCAATGCTACCAAAGAAAGCAGCAACTGATAAGAAGATGTATCCTTTTTGGATTAAAGCCTGATATATAACCCATTTAGAAATAAAACCATTTGTAGGTGGTATACCAGCCAGGGCAATTATTGCAGTTAAGTAAGCTGCAAAAGTAACGGGCATTCTAAAAATAAGCCCTCCCATTTCGCTCATCTTAGTTGTATTAGTCCTATATATTACAGCAGCCATGGTTAAAAATATTGTAGTTTTAAAGATCATATGGTTCATTAAATGTAATAGACCGCCTGTAAAACCAAGAGGGGTAGTTATAGCTAGTGCCATTACGATATAACCCATTTGTGATATTGAAGAAAAGGCGACTAATTTCTTGACGTCTTCCTGTCTTATTGCTAATATTGTACCTGTTATAATCGTAATTCCTCCAAATAGTGCAAGGATATAATTGAAAATAGGCAGTCCTCTAAATTTAATGCTCGTATCTAGAATATTATATAAAGGTACTAGATATAATAAGAGCATTAAACCATATGTACCGATCTTTAACATCATTCCTGATAGAAAAGGAGAAAACTCTTTTGGAGCATTACTATGAGCACCATTTACCCAGACATGGACAGGAAAGACCCCAGTTTTTATTAAAAATGGTATTCCCATCATAATTATTAATATTATAGAATTTAAAGCGGGTATTGATTGTAAATAATTAGCTACCTGTGTAAATTCAAGGGTATTTATTTGACTATATATGATAAATATTGAAGTTATCATTAGATAAGCTCCGATTGTACTTAAAATCAAATAGCGATAAGAAGCTTTTTTTGCTCCCTCTTTTTTTCCAGAAGAAATAAGGAAAAAAGAAGACCAGGTCATAAGTTCCCAGAAGATAAATAGAGTCATTAGATCTCCTGCAAAAACTACTCCTAAAATACTCCCCATTAAAATAGAGAATAAGAAACTAAAACTTGCTGCATTATTTATATTTTTTTGAGAACTCACACTAAAAATACTTATTAAAAATACACTTCCTACAGTCATAATTCCCAAAAGCCAAGCTAAAGGTGAATTGTTTAAAATAAAATTAAAATTGTTTCCCATTATGTTTATATTAAGACTTTGGCTTAATATATCCCATTTACCGTAGATATTAGTTATTGTATATAAAATATAACCGGAAAGAATTATATTTATTAGAGATCCTGCTGTTTTAAACTTCTTTGAAATTAAATAAGTAAATATGGATATTATAATAGGGATTATAATTATTTGACTAAGGCTCATTTAAATCCCTCCCAATATAGATATAATATAATTTGAATTGTCTAAAAGCTGACTACTAACTTGATTTAATATATTTATTACGGATTGTGGAAATACTCCTAAATAAAAGGCCGTTAATGACAATATACTAACCGGAATTAAACAGGGAAAAAGCTGTTTAACCTTTAGTATATTTTCTTTAAAGTATAGAGTTTGGACTACTTTAATATAATAAGCAATCTCTATAAGAGTTGCTAAGAGAATCAATCCTGTAATAAAATATTTTTCAAGACCTAGCGTGTTTTGCAAAATCATCATTTTACTGACAAAACCATTAAGAAATGGTATCCCCATAATTCCTAATGATCCAATTGAAAACCCTAAACCTGCAATAGGCATTTTTTTACCTAAACCTGCTAAATCTTTAATCTTATTACTACCTACTGCATAAGTCATGAAACCTGCTGAGATAAATAATAGCACTTTTAAAATGGAATGATTTAATAGTTGAAATAAACCAGCTTGCATAGTTTCTACACTATTTAAGCTAATTACTGTAATAACTAAACCCATTTGTGCAATACTTGAATAAGCCAACATTTTTTTGA
>CAJXKY010000084.1 GCA_913055675.1 uncultured Halanaerobiales bacterium | reverse complement strand
CAAATTTAGCTTAAATAGTGGAATTTATTTATTGTTTTTTCTTGATTCCTCTTGACACTCTACCGTATTTCTTTTAAATTAATCTATATCACTATCTTCTAAATCATTAATTTTTATTTCGGCTTCCTTTTTTATATCCTCATATATTTCTAAAATTTCTTCCTTATATTCTTCTGAGGATTCAATATGGCCCCACCCCATATGAAACTGAAAAACCCCATCATAACCAGGCACATGATATGATTGAATTAAGTGGGGAATATCCCTGTCTTTTAAAACATCTTCCATAATATTTGCTTCAATTTCATTGTCAAGTACTACAATCTGTTTAAATTCTGACATTTAATACCCCCTCCTCATCTAATTTAATTATTGAAGACCCTTATATATTTTATTTAATATTTTTTTATATTTTGTATTTATATTTCCCTCGTCAAATACTAATATTTTTTCATCTTTTATGATCCAATTACCATCTATCATTACATTTTTGACCATATCAGAACGACTGTGTAATAGAATGTTATTAAGTATATTAGTAAAATTATTATCTTTAATTAAAGGCCAAAGTCTGGTATCATTTTTGTTTATAAACTGAAGATCTGCCTTATGGTCAATATCAATTAAGCCAATTTTAATTTCTGGAGCAAGTACTTTATAGGCATTGATAGTAACCATTTTGAAAATATCTTTCGCTTTATATTCATCTAAAGCCGCATTGATCTTGAGAGAATAATATGAATTACGCATCACTTCCCTGAGATCACTCAAAAGAAAATCAGTTCCTAACATCACATTAATATCTGACTCCATAAATTTTTCTATAGGAGCATTGCCACCACCACTCCAATAATTAGATACAGGGCAGTACACAATAGTAGCATTCCTCTCACCTATGATCTTGATATCATTTTTATCAACATGGGTACAATGAAAAAGAAGGGTGTTTTTATCAAGCAAGTTGAATTCATCAAATAATTCAACTGTTGATTTTAAATAATTATCATAGACAATTTTTTTTCTGTTAATCGTTTCTAAGCAGTGAGTCATTAGAAGGGAAGGTATTCTGTCTTTTCTCTTTTTTAATTTGGGAAGAATATTGTTAGTAATATTTTCTTCTTCAGGTAAATGGGTACAGTATTTTATATATTCATTTGATTTATGATAAAAGGATTCTATTTCATCATATACATCTATAACACCTCTTAAATTAGAGGTTTTTAGGGCTTGAGCTGTCCAAGGTATGACATCCTCTATATCAGATTGGCCGGTTTCAACAATAGTCGTGATGCCCTGTTTTAAATATTCGGTATAGGATTTCAACATTAAAAACTTAAAATCTTTTTCATTTATTTCTTGATCTAAAAACTTGAAACCTTTTTTTTGTAGTCTTCCCTGTTTTTTATTATCAAACCATTCCAAGAGGGCTTTATCTTTAAATAACCCCCTGAAAAGCATGGATGGATTATGAGTATGGCCATTCACAAAGCCTGGCAAAACAAGGAAATCTTTACAGTCGGTTATTTCATCTGTTTCATAATTAGATTCATTAAAATCACTACTTATTCCTATGATAATTCCATCTTCTATTAATATATTACCTTTTTGAAAATCATAATCTTTAGTTAAATAAGTACAGTTTTTCAGTAATTTAATCATTTCAACACCCGCCATATTCTTTTTTGGTTTTAATTATTTTTCTTCCATTCAACTGCCTTACTATCTATTTCGGCAATGAAGTCATTTTTCCCTTTATTATATTTATTAATATCTTGAGAATATTTATCGGCAAGGATTTCTTTTAATTGAGAATATTTCTGAGCTTCTTTGGGGTGTGATTTTATATAATCACGGAAGTTTATATGTCTTTTTATTTCCTTGTCTCCTTGTTGAAAGATATGGATATGATGTGTTCTATTATTTCCACCTTTTTGAAAAAATCGGCGGTTTTTAATACCAAACTCACCCTTTGGCTCATAACCAAGGGATTTTATTCTATCATTATAATTATCTACCTTATCAATATCTTCAACTACTACCATAATATCAATAACCGGTTTGGCTTTAATATTGGGAATAGCAGTACTTCCAATATGATATATTTTAACTAGAATATCATTAAATATTTTTTCTAGTTTGGATTTTTCATTTTTGAATTTTACTTTCCATTTTTTATTATAGGGCTCAACATTAATTTCTCTCTTAACCATTTCAATTACCCCTTAATTACTAAAATCTTTTTTGATCTAAGTCTTTTAAGGAATCAGTTATTAATATTAAATACCTATCATTTATTTCTTGGTCTGTAATTATTTCAAAATAAAGGCTTTTTAATAAATTTTTAATATTGAAGATAAGGGTATCATATTTATTACGGTCTTCAATCTTTTTAAATTCAGTAAGTTCTCTAAACCATTTGTTTATAGATTCATCATCTAAATCAGGATTTTTTATTGCATTCTTAACCGCACTGGCAATTCTTTCATCTTCACCGTTAAAATAAACATAGTCTTTTATATGTATTTTTCTAATAATAGCCTTTAATAGTTTCTGAATTGTATTTTTATTTGCCTTTTTACTCTGCGCTATTTCTGCTAAGATGTCTGCTCCATGTGCAGCAGCATGAGCCCAACCATTTTGTTTTACATAACCTCTCAAATCTTTTTCTTCTTTAAAATATTTAAATACTTCCGGGACTGCTGTCTGAAATTCCAATTGTTCAAGATAATCTTTTTTATTGTCCTTATGAAATAAGATAGCCAAAATTAAGGCTGAGAAAGTTCTTGTGAATACAGAATCACTTTCACTCTGCCCTATTTTATAAAATAGATGGTTATCATCAAGACAGATATTTAAGATCTGTTTTAACTCCTGGTTATCATAAACATCATCCATAATCCAGTTCGCCATCACCATATATATCAAATCATCTCTTAATTCAGGGTCTATAGCCCCGATATTATCTAACATTTCATTTGTTAGATTTTCATAATCGATATTGCCTGATACCTCATATTCATTTTCGGCTATATTTTTTAACTTTTCTTTAAGAACAGCTTTTTCCATTGTTATCTCCCTCCAACTGTTTTTCTTATCTTTGCACAGAATATACTGCTGCCTCATTTTTTTCGTAAATTAAATTAAACTTTTTGAAACCGCTTTCAGTCAATATTTGTTTTTGAGATTCAATTGAAAAAGGAAGATCTATATGGTAGTTACCGTCTGTTTTAGCATTATCTTTTACTGCCTCTTTTATTATCTTTTCCTCTTTTGTTTGATCTACAATATAATCTCCTTCAATATATTTCCCATTACTTTTTAAAGCTTTATATATTTTATTACATAAGGCAAGTTTTTTATTATTACTCAAATGATGAAGGGTCATAACCGATACAATATAATCATATTCGTTTTCCTCAAATGGAATTTTCACATACGATCCTAATCTGGTTTCAATTTGTTCCTGTTTAGAACTATATTTTTCTTTTAATCTATTAAGCATCCGTTCAGACAAATCAAGACAGAAAACTTTTGCGTAGGGAACTCTCTTGAAAATATATTCCAATTCTAGACCAGTACCACAGCCTATGTCTAATATATTTATTTCTCGCTGAGTCTCTTTAATCTCCATAGCAATTTTACTATAAAACCTATTAAAATCTTCAATATTAGATCTCATATTATCGTCATAATTATCAGCTCTATTATTAAAAAAATCTATCATTTTTTCTATTTTCTTTGGCACCTATTTTTCACCTCAAATATATTTAAACATTAATATACTTCATCAATAACAATATTAAGATTATTTAATAAATCCATTGTTTCTATCAATTCATTACCCTCAGCATCCTCAACTATTCTAAGAATAGGACGGGTAGGATAATTAGTATTTTGTTCTTTCACTATCGCCTTTTGCCCATTACTAAGACTTACCATAGTCCCATTAGGGTAGATTGCTAAATTTCTGACAAATTTGTCAACGAAATAATTATCAAACTTTTGGTCAGAATTACTCATTATATAACTAATAGCTTCATGAACAGGCCATCTCTTGCGATAAGTCCGGTCACTGGTTAAAGCATCGTATACATCAGTAATTGCTACAATTTTAGCAAAATCATGTAACTCATCCCTGGTTTTTTCCCTGGGATAACCAGAACCATCAAGTCTCTCATGATGGGATAAGATTGCTGTTTTAGATACGGGACTTATTTCGCGAGCGTCTTTTATATAATCATATCCAAGCTCAGAGTGGTCTTTAACGATCTGGTATTCTTCATCATTAAGCTTACCTTCCTTAAATAGTATTTCAGGTGGAATTAATATTTTACCAATATCATGTAAAATAGCTCCTACTCCTAATTTATTTAAATCTCTCACATTATAATTTAAAGACTTGCCTAAAATTATTGAATAAACAGCAACATTTACAGAATGCTCATAAGTATAGTCATCAAAGTTCTTAATATCAAGCATATTCACTATAATATTATCTGAGTTATTAAGAATATCATCCACTATATCAGAAACAGTGTTTTTAATATGGTCAACATTTATTGCCTCACTAAATCTAATATCCTCCATGAAATTGCGTATTTTTCTCTGACCCTTTTCTCTCAACTCACTTTTTATCACATAATCTACTTTTATGTCAGACGAATATTTATCTTCCACATACACATAATTAATTCCAATATTTTTTAAACGATCTTTATATTTATGAAGATTTTTCACTCCAGTATTTAAAAGAATATTACTATTATGGTATATTGATTTAGCAAGTTCCATCTCAGGTTTAATATCCTCGACAGGCACCAACCTCATTACTTATCACCCTTCATATTTATCTATTAATTAGTCATGCTCTTTTTAAAACTTCTTATTAATTTTATACTCTAATATTATTTATAATATCATAATGATTTTTAAAAACTTAAATAGCTTTTTAACATTATATAATATCTACACAAATAATAAAAGGTTCTTCTCCATATCCGTTAGTAAAAATTAAAGAAAAAAGAGGACATAAGCTTAAAGACCTCTAATATTTATTTATCCTGAATAAATATAAGAGGAGGTCTTCACTTATGTCCAATTATAGTATATCATCTTTCTTCCCCTTTCGTCGAGTAAAAATTGATAATTTTGATCAAATTGTTGAGTCTGAAAAAGGTATGCCCTTTTTTACTACAGTTAGTCCTGATCAAAGATATAAACCGTTCTGTCACAAATTTGGCAGCAAAGCTGATGGAATTCATTCACTTCACCAT
>CAJXKY010000083.1 GCA_913055675.1 uncultured Halanaerobiales bacterium | reverse complement strand
ATTATAAGAGTTTAAAGCGGCAACATTCGTGTTAATTCTCATTATTTATTCCTCCTTGAATTTTTGTTTTACCCGGCATCCTTGCCAGGTACAGTTTATTTTATAGTGGTTATATGAACACCGTTTGAGCAACACTTCGGCCGATAGTGATGCTGGCAACGGAGTTTTAGTAACCATTACAGATCTGAAGATTTCAGATCTATAATCATTACTAAATACTAATTTGTCTTCTAATATTATTATCGACTTATTACTAAATTATTCAATGCTTGTAAAATACTATTAAGTTAATTTAAGTTGTTTTAACTCTAATTTAGTGTGTAATACTACCTAATTTAACCCTTTTACTCTTCAATACACTTTTCTAATTATTCTTCATCTGTATCTGGTTTTTTCCCAAACTTCTTCAATTGATTTAATTGTACTTTACTTTCTTTAGTTGCTTCTATGTTTTCTTGCTCTACAGATTTATATACTTCTTCTCTTAAAATTTCTACTTCATCAGGGGCTTCTATCCCTAATTTGATCTTATTACCTTTTATTTCAACAACTGTAACTTTTATATCTTCATTAATTAATATTTTCTCATCTTTTTTTCTGGTTAAGATCAACATTATGACATCATCTCTTTTGATTCAGTTTTATCTAATTTATATTTGACTGGATATTTGGTATCATCTAATATTACCTGTTTACCTAAATTTGCATTTATATTAATTACTAAAGGAGCTGCAAGATTAATTGTCATATCTTTTAATTTTTCTTTTATATTGACAATATTAAGTAATATAATATCTTCTATACCTGATATTTCCAATAATGTTTCTGTTTTTTCAGAAATTTCAAATTCATAGTCTTTAATAATGCTTTTGGGTTCAATTGTTATAAAAGCCAGGTCTGGATTATTAACAGACTGCATTATTACAAATAAGGAATCTTTTTCTAAAGGTAATAAGACGAACTCTTTTTCTTGTTTAAAACCTGGTAAACCTTCTGGGAATTCAATTATTTTATCTTCATCTATATCTACTTTTCCAAAATCTCTTGTCATTATTTCCACTTTTTACACCTCACAAAAAATTCGTTTTACCAATTTACTTTAAAAAATCTACCAAAGAAGGTTGAATAATTCTAGATGCTGAAGATAGTGAAGCCTGATAAACATTTTCACTCATTTTTAAATCTGTTACTACTTTTGCTAAATCTACATCTTCATTTTTGGATTTTAAGCGTTTTGTATTTAATAAGTTTTCATCTATCCTATTATCTATTAAATCTAACCTATTAATTTTAGCTCCAACTTCTGCTCTCATACTTGTATTTTCGTTCATACCATCTTGTAATTTTGTAGTATAGGAAGCTATTTTTTCTCCACTTTCTCCATTTTTTAAATCTTCATACATATTATTTAAGGTTTCTATGTTATCTTTAAATGCATTATCAGCATTTAAATTAACTTTCATTTTATCGTCATCACTAATTTTCCTTAAAATTCTGTTATGGTCCCCCTTATAATTCACATATTGATTATCGGGAGGATTGGTAGCAGTTGAATCATAAGTAGTATTAACCTCTAATGGTTTTTGATTAGTTGCCTGACCGGAAAATATATAATCCTGACCTAATTTGCTATTTCCAATACTGATTAATTCATTTCTCAATTGTTTGATTTCTTCTGCCATACTTTTTCTGTCTTCAGAGTTTAAAGTATCATTAGCACTATATATTGCCAATTCATTGGCCCTTTGGAGTACTTTACCAGAATCACCTAAGGCATTTTCAGTGGTCTGCAAAAAGCTCTTGGCATTATTTACATCTTTTTGATACTGTTCATAGTTATTTATTTTAGTATCAAAGTCCATACTTGTAGTTACTTTGATAGGATCATCTGAAGGTTCATTGAACTGTTTTCCAGATGATAATTGTTGGTTCAATTTATTTAATTTTTCCTTATTATTTCTCAAGTTTTCTAACATGTTTCCAACCATCATATTATCTGTAATTCTCATAGTATCACTCCTATCTAATCATACCCATCAAGGTTTGAAGCATTTCATCGGTTTTTGTAATTAATTTTGCTGCTGCATTATATCCCTGTTGGTATTTAATCATATTTGCCATTTCTTCATCTAAAGAAACACCGGAAACACTTTCTTTTATATTACCCAATTGTTTAACAAGATCCTGCTGGCTGTTTTTCATTTGATCTGCTCTTTGAGCATTAACTCCAACAGTCGAGATAAGTGCTTGGTAATTATCTGTAATTGTTGCTCCATTTAAGACTTGATCCTGATTTATAGTTTCAGCTAATGCAGAAGCATTATTACCATTACCCACACTTTTATTAAAGTTTATATTGGTTTCTCCTGTACCATTTAATGTTAAATTAAAATTGGTAAATTTTAACTCAGTTCCTTCTGGAACATTCGTATCCGAATAAACATGATTCCCCTCGGAGTCTACTATTTCATAATCAAAGTTACCAGAATTATCCGATATTTTAACATTATAATATCTATCAGTTTTTATATTACTTGAATCAGTAATTTCACCCGTTACTACATTAGGATCTTCACTGAAATTTCCAGCTGCAATCTTATTAATACCATCATCTGCTTTTATATCGGGATGAACTTCAATACCTCTTGAAGCTCTATCATAACTACTATTGATTCGGAAAAAATCATTACCGGTATTCCCATTAAGATCAAAACCGTTGCTGTGTTTTTTATTAAATTGTTCCTTCAAACTATCAGCCATCTCATCTACTTTATCTAAATAAGTTGGAATCTCAGTATCTCTTACATCCATGATACCTTTTAGTCCTCCACCCTGGGGATTAACTTTTACTTCTTTCCCATTAAGGTCTACAACAATTTCATCTTCATAGGTACCATTTTGTTGTGTTTTTAATGTATTTGTATCAAATTTACTTACTAGCTTTTTACCATCAACCGTTATGTTTAGATTACCTACATCATCTGTTGAGCCCTTTACTGTTACAAGTTGATTTAATTCATTATATAGGGCTTCTCTTTTATCTAATAGATCATTTGGTTTATTATTACTAGCTAAAGCAGTTGTAATCTGTTTATTATAATTACTTATTCGTTCAGCAATTGAATTTATTTCATTTACCGTTTTGTCCACATCACTATTTAATGATCTTTTATAATCTGTCATTTGTTCATTTATATTTCTAAATGCTTTTGTTAAAACCATACCTTGATTCTTTACTGCAGCTCTAGTAGCTGTATCACTAGGATTTGTATTTAAATCCTGTAGTGAATTCCAGAAAGAGTCAAAAGCACTCTGTAGTCCACTGTCAGAAGGCTCATTAAAGATATATTCAATTCTTTCCATACCTTGCTGGATTTGGTCCCAGTAACCAGCTTCCTGTGACTCTTCTCTTACCTGCTGGTTAATGAATTCATCTTGGATTCTTTCTATATCAGCTACCTTTACACCAGAACCCATCTGGAAATTACTGCCCGGTAAAAGGTTTGGTTGTTTAGTAGTTTGAATAGCTTTCTGCCTTGAATAGTCTTCATTGTTAGCATTGGCTATATTATGTCCGGTTGTCTCTATTGATTTTTTCTGAGTTTGTAATGCGCTTAATCCTATATGAAGTCCATCAAACATGAGATGGGTTACCTCCCCTAATTTATTAGCCTCTTTTATCTAAAAGGCGCGGTGAATTTTTACCGAGTTCATTATATGTGTATTCATTATTATTTAAGTTTTCAATTATAAGATCTATCGAGAATTTGTTAAACTTTACTGCTTCTTCAATTAATTTTTTGTTTTCTTCGTTCTTTATATGAAATTCGTCTAGGGTTTCAAGTAGTTTATTTCGAATTGGGTTTAACTTATCTCCCCAGTGGTTTGGCAGTTTTTCAACAAATTCCATATATGAAAGATCATCTTCTATCTCAAAATTGTCTTTTATATCACTCATTAATGTTAATCGTCTTTCTTCAAGTTCGGAGACTTTTTCAATATATTCTCGATCACGTTCTACATATTCAAATAAACTCTCTATATTATTATTAATCAAAGTCTCCTTTTTGTTTTCGGCAATATCTAATAGTTTCTTGTAAAGTTCATTTTCTTCTTTTAGGATTTGGGTTAGTTCATTTAAATTACTTTCGCTCATTTTTACACCCCTAATCTATATCTGAAATTATTTTCTCCGCAATTTTTTCTGGATTTACTTTATAGGTACCATTGCTTACTTGCTGTTTTATTTTATCAACTTTTTCCTGCCTTATCTCTGGCTGTTCTTTTAAAGCCTTTTGCATCTTTTTAATATTTTTGGCTTCTTTTGATATTTTTACTTTATCAGCTTTTTTATCAGACTCAACATTTTTATTTTGTTGCTTATTCATATTCTGGTAAGCTTTCATGATCTTATTCATATTTATATCATTATTATTGATCTTCATGAAAAACCACTCCTTGCTAAATTTTATCTGTTTTTCTCATCTCATTATTAATTATCGGACAGAATCAATAAATATTAAATCTATGCAGAGGCTATTAAGACAGATTATGTTACATTTTCTCTTAAATAGTGCTTTATACTCTATATATTATGTTGATTTATTACTTTAATTTTTATTGTTTAGCCGATCCGAAACATGCATATTTTCTCTACCACTCTTTTTTTTCTTTTTATCTTTTTTCTTAGTAAGACTTTCTATCTCATCTTTCATGTCACTTATACATTTATCACAGTATTTTCCATGTTTAATCTCTGTCCCACACCGTTGACATTTTAATTTAGCATCTATTTCAAGGTCTTCAGCTATTAATCTGTCATTTTTTATAAATTCTATAATAGTTTTCTTTTCTACACCGGTTTCTTCACTTACTAAATTTATACTTGAATTAGGATTTTCTTTTAAATATTCCTTTACTTTTTCAAATTCTTTTTCTTCCTGATCCCGACAACTCTTACATATTTTATGAACTCCATCATATTGAAATATCTTTCCACACCGCTTACAGTTTCTAATGGACATCTTTTATCCCCCTTTAGATATTAGCTTAAGAGGATAAGAATGGTTACTTACCCTCTTAATCATTTTATAATTATTAATAATTACATATTTACATTTCAAATTTATTGATCTCTTTACTCAGTTCTTGATAGTTCTTTTGCTACCTCACCAGATAATACATAAAGCGTCTTATCCTATTTAAAACTTCAAATACTTCAGATAAATTTACAGTCGGTATTCAAAGCAAAGTTACCTCCACCTAATTTTGTCATCTTCAAATTTGCTAAGACTATTTCTCTATTATATTCTGTAAAGGAGTTGTTTTATTAAAGTCTAAATTTTTATTATTGTTATTTATTTTTAGTTCTTTGAATGCTTTTGTATCAAAAATTTATTTCCCGTCCGGATTATAAAACCTTATCAAATATTACTAGGGGTTTTTCACAACAAGTCTATCGTGAACTACTCGGCATTGAAATACCGAGCTTCATAGTCGCTTGATCTTATGGGACACAAGATGAATTTCACCCGCAATATCGAACAAGTTACCTAGTCGGGTAGTCCGTACCCACTACTCCTATCTTGTTACAGACTCGGAGATACTTTTAATTAAAAAGT
>CAJXKY010000082.1 GCA_913055675.1 uncultured Halanaerobiales bacterium | reverse complement strand
TATATGAAGTTTTTTATTGATACTGCCAATTTAGATGAAATAAAAACTGCAGCAAGTTTTGGAGTCATAGATGGAGTTACAACAAATCCTTCATTAGTTTCTAAAGAAGGGAATATAGATTTTCATACCAGAATCAAAGAAATCTGTGAATTAGTAGATGGTCCGGTAAATGCTGAAGTAGTTAGTGTTGATGCAGAAGGGATGGTTGAAGAAGCAAGAGAATTAGCTCAATTAGCTTCTAATGTAGTGGTTAAAGTACCAATGACTATCGATGGATTAAAAGCCGTTAAAAAGTTATCACAAGAAGGTATTAAAACTAATGTAACCCTAATATTTTCAGCAAATCAGGCACTTTTGGCTGCCAAAGCAGGAGCAACATTTGCTAGTCCTTTTATAGGTCGATTAGATGACAGAGCTCATGACGGTATGGAACTTATAAAAGACATGAGAAAAATATATGATAATTATGAATTTGATACTGAAGTATTAGCAGCAAGCATAAGACATCCACTTCATGTTAAAGAAGCTGCCAAAGCCGGGGCAGATATTGCAACAATTCCTTATGATGTAATTGAAAAGATGTCTAAACATCCATTAACCGATTCTGGTTTAGAGAGATTTTTAAGTGATTGGGAAAAATATAAAAATCAATAAAATAGATTAGTAATTAACACCTGGTGGTTTTTACCATCGGGTTTTTATTTTGTAAAGATCTAAAAATTGTATTATAATAGATTTAATACAAAAAAGAAGGTATATAAGATGAGACTTTTAAGTAAATTAGTGAAAGTAATGCATTTTTTAAAAGATAATAGTGTGCCTTGGTATAAAAAGTTATTTTTAGTTTTGCCTTTGATATATTTAATAATACCTTATGATTTCATTGGGGATTTTTTCCCAGGCCTTGGACAGGTGGATGATATTGCAGTATTTATAGTTATGTGGCCGTTTTTAAGGAATATGATGGGAAAATATTCTGGGGATAATAATGAAGAAGAGGAAACTATAGATAAATCTGATTCAATTGATTTAGATAAAGATGATTATGATGTGGAATAAATAAACTTTTAAACCTCGGAAATGGTTTTAATATGAAAATGGGCCTGGATATGATATCCAGGCCCATTTATATATAAATTATATTATTTTTTATCCACAGTGTGACCAACCGCAGTTTCTACAAGTTGAACAACCGCCTTCGTGTTCTAATTCATGTCCACATTCTGGACAGGCGGAACCATTTGTATAAGGTTCAACTTTATTATCAATTTGAGGCTTTTCTTTTTCTTCTTCAACTTCAATATCTAGATCAAAGTTCTTTTGGATTTCTTTTTCATCATATTTTTCTAATGCTCTACCTATGGCATCAGGACAAGAAAGATTATGGACATCTTTTCTTATCATTGCAGCTTCACATCTTATACCTCTTAATTGGTCAACTACTTCTTCAATAGCAACTCCACTTCTTAATGCTAAGGAAGCTAAGCGAGAAATTGCTTCTGATTGAGCATGGCAACCTCCGCCTTTACCTGTAGTTGTAAATACTTCATTAATTCCTTTTTTATCAGAATTTATAGTAATATATAGTTTGCCACAACCAATTTTGGTCTTTTCAGTAGTACCAATTGTTACTTTTGGACGGGGACGTTTAGTCTTAGAGTCATGTTCAGTTGCCTCTTCTTCATCTCCTGAGGTAGAAAGAACTTGTTCGCTTCTACTACCATCTCTATATATTGTAATCCCCTTACAGTCGAGGTCATAAGCCATTTCATATACTTTTTTAACATCTTCAACTGTTGCGGAATTATGAAAGTTTACGGTTTTACTAACTGCATTATCAACTGATTTTTGAAAAGCAGCTTGCATTTTTATATGCCATTCAGGCTCTATATCATGTGCAGTAACAAAGATTCTTTTAACATCTTTTGGAATTTCATCCATATCCTGAATAGAATTTGATTTAGCCACTTTTTCCATTAATTCCTCAGAATAGAAGCCTCTCTCTTTAGCTATTTCTTCAAATATAGGATGAGTTTCAATTAATACATCATCTAAAATATGTCTTTCATAATTAATAGCAAATAAAGGTTCGATTCCACTACTAACTCCTGCAATAATACTGATAGTACCTGTAGGAGCAATAGTTGTGGTAGTAGCGTTTCTCATCGGTTTATCATATATACTACCTTCTATATTAGGGAAAGAACCTCTTCTTTTGGCTATTTTAGCTGATTCATCTTTAGAGACTTCTTCGATAAAGGCCATTAAATCTTCCGCAAGATTAATAGCTTCTACACTGTTATATGGAATTCTTAAGCGGATTAACAGATCACTCCAACCCATTACACCTAATCCAATTTTTCTATTCCCTTGTACCATTTCTTTTATTTTTTCTAAAGGATACTTATTCATATCTATAACATTGTCCAAAAACCGCACAGCTTTTCTAACGGTATCTTCAAGTTTCTTATAATCAATCTTATAATTAGAATTTACCTTTTTAGTCATATTGGAAAGGTTTATAGAACCTAAATTACATGCTTCAAATGGTAATAACGGTTGTTCGCCACAAGGATTAGTACTTTCTATTTCACCAACATTTGGTGTTGGATTATGGCGATTAATTTCATCTAAGAAAATGATACCAGGTTCACCATTCCTATGGGACATATGAACAATTTTTTCAAAAACATCCCTGGCATTTATTTTTGATGTGACTTCCCCTGAATGAGGATTAATTAACTCATAAAATTCATCATTTTCTACAGCTTCCATAAATTTATCTGTGACTGCAACTGAAATATTGAAGTTATTGAGAGCAACTTCTTTTTCTTTTGCAGTAATAAAATCCATGATATCTGGGTGGTCAACTCTTAAAACTCCCATGTTGGCGCCGCGTCTTTTACCCCCTTGTTTTACTATATCGGTTGCTTTATCAAAAATTTTCATGAAGGATAAAGGTCCGCTGGCTACTCCACCAGTGGTTTTTACAATATCATTTTTAGGACGCAGCCTAGAAAAACTAAAACCGGTTCCGCCTCCACTTTTATGGATAAGTGCAGAATTTTTTAATGAGTCGAAGATACCTTCCATACTATCTTCGACTGGTAAAACAAAACAGGCACTTAGCTGTTGTAAATCATTATCGGCATTCATTAGAGTTGGAGAATTAGGGAGGAAATCTAAGTTGGTCATCATATTATAGAAATTTTTTCTGTCTTTTTTTGCTTCTTCATTATATTTTTCGTTAGCTTGAGCAATATTTGTTGCTACTCGATCAAACATTCCTTCGGGGTCTTCAATTAGTTCGCCTTCTTTGCTTCTTTTAAGATATCTAGCTTTAAGAACTTTTCTAGCATTTTTTGTTAAATTTATATTTTTTACTTCTGACATAAACTCACCTCAAATAGTTTTATAATTTTTGTGTATTTCATTATAGCACTCAAAAAAGAAAAAATAAAGATGAATAATTTAGTTATTCTTTTTACGAACATCTCATAAGGAGGAATTAAATTCTCATTGTTTAATATAAATATTAGGGTATTATTTAATTAATTAAGGAGGATATTTTTTATGTTAGAAAATAATTTTAATGTTTTTGAAATGCTTGAAATGGCTAAGGAAATTGAAAATCGTGGTTATAGATTATACTCTACCCATGCTAAGTATGCTGAAGATAAAGAATTAAAAAAGATTTTTAATAAACTTGCTTCTGATGAACAAGAGCATTATAATACATTTGATAAATTAGAAGAAAAATATAAAGAAAAAGAAAAAAAGGAGTATAGTTATTTAGAAGATGTTAAAGTAAACGATTATTTAAAAAGTTTAGTCGAGTATGAAGTGTTTCCGAAAGGTGAAAGGGAAGAATTAAAAGAAATGGATATCGAAGAAGTATTAGATAGAGCTATTAAATCTGAAAAAGATTCGATCCTGCTATATCAAGAACTTATTCCATATAACAATGAAGAAACAAAGGAAATATTATATAGATTAATAAAAGAAGAAAAGGAACATTATGTGAGCCTTGTAAATTATAAAAGAGAAATGTAATATTAGGAGTTGAAAGAGCCGTAAATGATTTTTTTAAAAAAGGTTTTATTTAACAAAGTGAATAATGATGATATTAGATATAGAAAGTTTGATTTTTCTTTTGTATTTAAAATAGCGATATTAATAGTAGCTGCCGGAGTCTTTTTTGATAATCCGGCTAATACTATTAATTTCAATATATATCCTTTAGAAGAAGCTATAAGAGTGAATTTAAGACCACCTCTTATAATGTTGGGTGGGATTATTTTAGGTCCTTTCTGGGGAGCTTTAATTGGAGGTATTATTGATTTAATTGCCTTCAATATATGGCATAGTGATTTAAGTTATCTTTTTATATTTACACTTTCAACTGTTTTTAGAGGCTTTATGGCCGGTTTTATTTATAATTATATTTTTAAAAGTTTTTCAATCAAAGCAGTATTTACTTCTCTTGCAGTTCCGCATTTATTAACTTCAGGTTTAATCATACCTGCTGTATTAAATTATTATTATAATATACCATTCTTAAGTAATTTAAGAGTTCGAATCTTAGTCCAAATAATTACACTTCCAATATTTACTCTTGCTTTTTATTATATTTTAAATGGATTAAAAAAATCAAAAGAATTAAGAACCTTACATCAAAAACTTAAAGTAATGTTAAACAAAGATGATCTCACAGGGATTTCTAATAGGAAACATTTTATGGATTTCTTAGATAAGATGTTTACGATGGCTAAGCGACATTCTAATCCCCTAGTATTATTAATGGCTGATGTAGATAATTTCAAAAAAATAAATGATACCTACGGCCATTTTAAAGGTGACGAATGTTTAAGAAAAGTTGCTGAGTTATTAAATGAAAATATTAGAAATGAAGACCTAGCAGCTCGGATGGGTGGAGATGAGTTTGTAGTTCTATTACCTCAAACTCAAATAAAAGAAGCCAAAAATATTGCTGATAGAATTAAAAAAAGTGTACAAGAAATTGATATAAAAGATTCAGGTTCGATTACTATCAGTATAGGTGCAACAGTTATAAGAAAAGAAGATGACATAGAAAGTTTTCTTAAAAGAGCTGATGATGCTCTCTATAAGGCTAAAAATAATGGTAGAAACAGAATAGCCTGGATGAAAACAGATAGTCTTAAACAGAAATTAAAATTTTCCTAAAAATTTAGGCTCTGGTTTTAATTTCACACCTGAAATTTCATATACTTCTTTTTGAATTTTTTTAATCAGATTTAAGATATCTTGGGCGGTTGCGTCGCCTTTGTTTATAATAAATCCAGCATGTTTTTCTGAGACTTGTGCACCACCAATTTGGTAACCTTTCATTTTAGCTTTTTCAATGAGAGGACCAGTATAATGGTTTTCTGGTCTTTTAAATGAACTACCAGCACTTGGATATTCTAGAGGCTGTTTATTTTGTCTTTTTTGGTTTAAAACGTCCATTCGTTCTTTTATCTGATCTTTATCTCCATAATTTAATTCCATGGTAGCATCTAATATAATATAATTTTTTTCTTGAAAGATACTATTTCTATAAGAAAGTTCAAGTTCTTCTTTGTCTAGGATTACTTTTTTTCCTTTATTATTTACAGCAGAAACATTTACAATGATATCATTCATTTCTCCACCGTAAGCACCAGCATTCATAAATACTGCTCCCCCTAGTGAGCCAGGAATACCAGAAGCAAATTCCATCCCAGCAAGTGAGTTTTCTTGCGCTTTTTTTGTGATATATTTTAACGTAGCCCCACTTTGTGCTTTTATATTATTTTCATTTACTAAAACTTCATCTAGTTCTCCCGTATATATAATTATACCTCTATATCCTTTATCTCCAACTATTACATTACTACCTTCACCTAATACAAAATAAGGGGTATTAATGTTTTGGATAACCTTAATAAGTTCTAATAAAGCATTTTCATTTTTGGGGGTTAAAAATATATCGGCTGGTCCACCCACTTGAAAAGTGGTATAATTTTTCAAAAGTACATCTTCTTCAACATTTAAATTATCTATTTTATTTAATTTATCAATTATTTTTTTCATTATATGACACCTCTGAAATAAATTTTATCATATTTAAATCCTATTACCAAATATAAATCTTAAATTTATTGATAGATACCTTCTTGTTAGTTGTCATTATTGGAAACTTATCAAGAATTGTAAAAAGGATTTTTGTAATTTGTAAAGAATTAGTAAAAAGGAAGTCTTTTTGTTAATATCTGATGGCATATATATAATAAAAAGTAATAACTAAGTAATATCAGATGAGCCTATTATAAATGAGCTTAGCCGACCTTCGTTTGTTGTGACATAGCTTAGTCATTAAAAATACTTAATGACGAAGGGAGGCTATAATCATGA
>CAJXKY010000081.1 GCA_913055675.1 uncultured Halanaerobiales bacterium | reverse complement strand
ACATTATAAAGGAGGTTACCGGTATGTGTCTATTTTTTTGTCAAGGCCCCGTGCATTTAATTATACAATCTAGCTTAAATATATTTAAATGAATTTTATAAAAATAATTAAATAGTATTTTACTCAATTATAAAGGAATTTCAGTTAATTTATTGAATTTTAATTAATATAGAAGTTAAATATAGAGGGGTGTAAAAGTGTTTGGAAACGTTGTTGTAAGAACTAAATTTCTACCACCTTATTATAAAAGTAAAATATTTTCCAGAAAGCATTTAAAGAGAATTTTTGATAAAACTGCGAAATATCCAGTAACTATGGTTAAAGCGGGTCCTGGCTATGGTAAAAGTGCATATTTGACATATGGTTTTAAAGATAAAGATAATGTTTTTTGGTATAACGTCAGTAAAGGAGATGGGGATGTATTAACTTTCCTCATTAATCTAATTTATGCTTTTAATACCACAGATTCTGATATTGGTGAAAAAACTTTGAATTTTATTAAAGAAAAAGGGGAAACTAATCAGGAATGGATTCCAGTCTTGAACTCACTAATAAATGAAATTTGGGATAAATACAGATATGATGAAATTAATTTGATTATAGATGATTATCATTTATTAAATAATCAACCCCAGATTAATAAATTAATGGAACATTTTATAGACCATCGTCCACCTAATATGCATGTTATTATTTCTACAAGGAAAACACCTGATTTAACTTCACTCAGTATGTGGAGAGTTAAAGATCAAATTCTAGAAATTAATGAAGATGATCTTAAACTGAGTAAAAAAGAGATCAAAAGGTTTTACAATAATCATTATGAATATAATTTAGATGAAGAGGATATAAGCTTGATATACGATTTAACAGAAGGCTGGATAATTGGGGTTGAAATGATCAGACAGGGTATAAAGGATGGAGATTCTCTCGAAGTAGTACGTGAAAAATCAATGCATTCTTTAGACCATCTTTTCAACTACTTAGCTAGAGAAATATTATTAAAACAAAATGAAGAGGTAAGGAATTTTTTAATTAAGACTTCGATTTTAAGAGTTTTAACTCCAGAAGTTTGTGATTTTGTACGTAAAACAAATAATAGTGATCAGATACTTAATTATCTAGTCAAAAATGACCTTTTTATTATTCAGTTAGATGATAATAAATATAGGTATCACCATTTATTCCATGATTTTCTAAAAGAACATGCTAAAGAAGAATTGAATAATATTTCTCTTTTACAAAAAGATATAGCAAAATATTATATGGAAAATGAACAATTTGAGGAAGCAGTATATCATAATCTGGAAAGTGGAGATTATTTTACTGCTGCTAAAATTATTAAAAAACGAGCCAATAAATTACTTACTTCAGGTCGTTTTAGTACTTTTAATAAATGGATTGAAAAACTACCTGAAAGAATAATTGAAAATTTTCCACGTCTATATTTATATAAAGGAGATATAGATCGATTTACCTGTAATTATAATGAAGCTCTTGAGTGGTATAATCTCGGGAGAAAATATCTCAAAGATCAAGATGACTATAAAGGAGTAAGTGTTGCTTTTCAAAAAATGGCTATGATCTATCTTGATACTGTTCAACCTTCAGAAGCTGACAAATATCTCAAAAAAGCCTTGGAACTTAGAGAAAAAGAAAATTACTGGGAAGAATCTGTTTTACTACGTTTGGTGGCCGAAAACTATTTAAACAGAGGTAATGTTAAGAAGGCTAAGGAAATGCAAGAAAAATTAAATAAACTTGATGAAGAAAACACGAGCTTTATCCTTGATTCTAGAGTTAAAATTAGAACCGGACGTTTAAAAGAAGCAGAAAAGATCTTGAAAGAAGAACTTAAAGAAGATGTTGAAAATGAAAAAAATGTTGGTAGAGCACATCGAGAAACCATATTATTACTATCATTAATTGCTTCTTTTGAAGGGAAAAGAGATAAAGCATTAGAATATGCTAAAACTGGTTTGAAAAAATCAAAAAACTTGGACTCATTATTTACCCAGGCAGTAGCTCATATGAGACTAGGCCATGCATTACAGATAAATGGTGCAGAAAAGCAGAAAAGAGCTCTTAAAGCTTATGAAAAGAGTTTAGAGATAGTTGATAAGCTTGAGGTGCGCCGAGGGCGTGCTGAGGCTTTGTGGGGTTTAACATTAGTTTATGGTAATTTAGGTTATGAAGAACAGATGAAAAAATATGGATTAGAAGGAATAGATATCTGTGAAGAAGCCGGAGATGAATGGCTGGGTAGTTTAATACAACTTTCTTTAGGTGTCGGATATATATTTCTTGAGAAATATAAAGCTGCCACAGAGTGGTTAACAAAAGCTGTTAAGTCATTTGATTATTGTAATGATATCTTTGGTAAGACAGTTGGCCAGATTTGGCTTACTTTAATAGATTGCAAACTTGGGCATAAAGTAGATTTTAAACACAGATTAGAAGAAATCGTGCCAATTATAAAGAAAAATGATTTACAATTTATATTTAAAACAATTAATTTATTAGGACCACGGGATGAAAATACTTTACTACCTATCTTGACAACAGGTTATAATATGGAAATAGAAAAAGAATTTTGTAAACTAATGCTTGAAGATATGGATATTGAATTGGGAATAAATCATCCTGGATATACATTAAAGGTCAATACACTTGGCAAGTTCAAATTAATTCGAGGGAGAACTGAAGTGAAGGATAAAGATTGGAAAAGAAAGAAAGCTAGAACTTTATTTAAAATTCTTATCACATATCAAGATGAATTAATTTCAAAAGAAAGACTAGCAGAAATGATTTCGAAAAAAAAGGACCAAGATTCTGCAATAAGGGATTTTAAAGTAGCACTAAATGCACTAAACAATGTTTTGGAACCAAAAAGAAAGGCAAGAGCTACTCCTTATTTTATTAATAAAAAGGGATCTAGATATGGTTTAAATCCTAATTCTTCATATACTGTAGATGTTAATCAATTTGAAAACTTAATGAAAAAGGGTATAAGAGAGAGTAAAAATGATGAAATTTCAAAGGCAATTGAAACTTTAAATGAAGGAATTGAGATCTATAATGGAAACTATCTTCCAAATTGTCTATATCAAGATTGGTCAAGAGAAGTTAGAGAAAAATATAAACAGTTATTTATTCAAGGTTTAGAACAATTAGCAGAGTTATATCTAAAATTAGATAGAAATCAAAAGGCTATAGAAATGGCCGAGAAATTAATTGCTGAAGAAGCTACGGTTGAAGAAGCATACCAGCTTATGATGAAGGCTTATGATGAACTTGGACAGCGTTCTCAAGCAATTAGAACTTATCAAAGATGTGCCGAAAAACTAGAAGAGGATTTGGGAGTTATTCCAACTCAAAAAACAATCGAGTTATATAACGAAATAAAGTCAAATTAAATAGAAATCATTAAAGACCGGGATATATATTTAAATCCCGGTCTTTTGTAATTTAAAGCTGTTTGCAACTATTTTGTAACTAATTTTTATTATAATTATAGTAGTAATATTCAGAATAATATTAATTTAACTATTATTTGTAACTACAATGCAACATCTTAGTAACTACCTTTATTTATAATTTAATTAACAAATTAATTAATGGGGGTGAAGATGTGGGAGAAAAAGTAGGAATCCTCTCAACTGGAGTTTATATTCCAGATAATTATATGGATAGTGAGGAAATTGCAGAAAAGACAGGTATACCAGAAGATGTAATAAGGAATAAATTTGGAATTAAGAAAAAACCGATTCCAGGTGAAAAAGACCATACCTGTGCAATGGGTATTAAGGCAGCAAATACTGCTATAAAAAAAGCTGGGGTAGAGCCTGAGGATATTGATTTAGTAATCTGGGCAGGTGCTGAACATAAAGAATATCCAATGTGGACAGCCTCTATTAAATTACAACATGAAATAGGTGCAAAAAATGCATGGGCCTTTGATATTGCTCTTAGATGTGGAACAATGATAATGGCAATGAAAGTAGCTAAAGATATGTTGTTATCCAATAAAAACATGGATACTGTTCTAATAGGGTCTGGTTATAGAAATGGAGATCTTATAGATTTTGACAATCCTAAAGTATCATTTATGTATAATCTAGGAGCTGGTGGAACGGCTGCTATATTAAAGAAAAACATTAATAAAAATGAGATTTTAAAAGCTACATCTAGAACTGATGGTTCACTTTCAGAAAGTGTTGTAGTTCCTGCTGGAGGAACTAAAAAAGAATTAACACCTGAACGGTTGGAAAATAATGAACATCATTTAGATGTTCTTGAGCCCGAATTTATGAAAGAAAGACTTAATGAAGTTTCAATTGATAATTTTGTAGGGGTTGTAAAAGATTCTGTTAAAAATAGCGGCTATACAATGGATGATGTTGACTATATAGCAATTCTTCATATGAAATATTCTGCTCATCAGTTTATGCTAGAACAACTAGGATTAACTGAAAAACAGAGTATATATCTAGATGAGTATGGCCATATTGGACAAAATGATCAAATTATTTCTTTAGAACTTGCATTAGAAGAGGGAAAAGTTAAGCCAGGAGATATAGTAGTATTTGTGAGTGCAGGTATCGGTTATGCCTGGAATGCTCTCACTATCAAGTGGGGATAAACTTTAAATTCATAATTAGAAAGTGGAGGTTATAGGTATGAGATTGAAAGATAAGGTTGCAATTATTACAGGAGCAGGTAGTGGAATAGGCAAAGCAAGCGCATTTAAATTTGCTGAAGAAGGCGCTAAAGTAGTAATTGCAGATTTTGATCCAG
The DNA here is from genome assembly GCA_913055675.1 of uncultured Halanaerobiales bacterium. Taxonomy (GTDB): domain Bacteria; phylum Bacillota; class Halanaerobiia; order Halanaerobiales; family M55B127; genus M55B127. Next base: position 1,940 of record CAJXKY010000081.1, on the reverse strand, counting down.
AAGCTGGTAAAGAAGTAGCTAAAAAGATCAACAATGATGATGGAGAAGCATATTTTATAAAAGTTGATGTTTCTAATTGGGACCAGGTTCAGGAAATGGTTGATAAAACAGTAGATAAATACGATACAATTGATATCTTGATTAATAACGCTGGTGTTACAGCAGATTCCTTTTTAACAAAAATGAGCCACGACCAGTGGAATAAAGTTATAGATATCAATTTAAAAGGTGTATTTAATTGTACTAAAGCAGTGGCACCTCTAATGATGGACAAGGAAGAGGGAAAAATTATTAATACTTCTTCTGTCGTAGGAGAACAAGGAAATATCGGTCAGACAAATTATTCTGCTACAAAAGCTGGAGTAATCGGTATGACTAAAACATGGGCAAAAGAATTAGGATCAAAAGGCATTAATGTAAATGCTGTTGCTCCTGGGTATATAATGACAGAGATGGTTGCAAAAATACCTGAAAAAGTACTAAATAAACTTAGAGATAAAGTACCTTTTGGTGAATTAGGAAAGCCTGAAGATGTAGCTAATGCTTATTTATATCTTGCATCTTCTGCTGGTGATTACTGTAATGGTACAGTATTAGATGTAAACGGAGGAATTAGTTTATAAGTTATATTTCTATGAAGGAGGAGGATTAATGGATTACAAAGAACTATATACTGAAAAGTTAATTTCAATACCAGAAGCAGTTTCCAAAGTTGAGTCTAATCAAAAAGTCTGTACTGCTATGGCAGGTTCTGAACCTCAGGGTCTTTTATCAGAACTTGGAAATCATAAGGACGAACTGGAAAATGTTAATATAGTTTCTTGTCTTATGATGGGAGATTATGATTTTTTAAAACCAGAAATGAAAGGGCATTTTTTAAATGAAACTTGGTTTTATGGTCCGGGGGATAGAGCAAATCATAAACACGGAAATGTAACATATATACCAAATAATTTACATGAAGCTGGTTCAATTAAAATTGATAATGATAATATAAATATTTTTTGGGGTACTGCTACTTCAATGGACAAAAATGGTTTCTTTTCACTATCCTTAGGGCTTACTTATGAAAAGCAGATGGTTGAAAACATTGATATGGTAGTATTAGAAGTAAATGAAAATTTACCATGGACTTTAGGAGATACTCAAGTTCATATTTCTGATGTTGATTATGTTGTAGAAAACAATGCACCATTAATTGAATTACCTTATATAGAACCTGGAGATGTTGAGAAAAAAATCGGAGAAAATGTTGCAGAATTAATTGAAGATGGTTCAACACTACAATTAGGTATTGGTGGTATTCCTAATGCTATTACAGAAGCACTTGAGGATAAAAATGATTTAGGAGTTCATACTGAAATGTTTACTGATGGTATGGTGGATCTCTTTAAAAAAGGAGTTATTAATAATAAAAAGAAAACTCTCTGGAAGGGCAAAATGGTGGGAACATTCGCCTTGGGAACTCAAAAACTTTATGATTTTATAGATAAAAATTTAGCCGTAGAATTTCAACAAGGTAAAATAACAAATGATCCTTATGTATTAGGACAAAATCACAAAATGGTAAGTATCAATACAGCTTTACAGGTAGATGTAACTGGTCAGGTTTGTTCAGAAGCCATTGGCAATAAACATTATAGTGGTACTGGTGGTCAGGTTGATACCCACCGAGGTGCCCAAAGGTCTGAAGGGGGCAAAGGTATTATTGCTCTAAGGTCAACTGCCAAAGGTGGAGAATATTCAACAATTTTAGCTCAATTACCACTTGGTTCTAAGATTACCCTAGGAAGAAATGACATAGATTATGTTGTGACAGAATATGGTGTGGCTCACCTAAAAGGTAAAAGCATAAGAGATAGGGTAGATGCTATGATTAGTATAGCTCATCCAGATTTTAGAGATGAAATTAGAGAAAAAGCTAATGAGTTAAAGATTTG
>CAJXKY010000080.1 GCA_913055675.1 uncultured Halanaerobiales bacterium | reverse complement strand
TAGTCTCTTTTTCCACTGGTAGAACTGATTTTCATAAATACCGTATTTACGGCATGTTTCAGAGATATTATCATTTTGTAGAGCTTCAAGTACAATTTCTAATTTTTCTTCGGGGGAACGCTTTTTATGTTTGCCCATGAATAACTCCTCCTTGGTTTTATTTTGAAGGAAGAAAACGGGTAAGCCAAACTAATACTGAAGCTTTAGTTTAATAATTTGAATAGTATCTGAAATTAAAAGCAAGACTATGAATTATTTTATCTAAAAACTTTGATGGGTTGTGAAACAGTATACTTACCTCACTACTTAAAATGTTTGATGTTACAATAATTGTTAAATGTTTTAAAAGCTTTGTGAACAAAAAAATTATGCTATTTATGAAGGATTATAATATATAACATTGAATAAATTATTTGGGAGAATAATATATACAGCTTAAATTTATTATTTTTATAAAAATATTACAAAAATATAAAAGGGGGAAACTATATGATAAATAAAAGAAAAAAACTACTATTAACTACTATTTTAATAATTTCATTATTATTTTCATTTTCAATTATCCTCAATGCTCAAAATGAAGTAATTCCAACGAGAATAGTATTGACTTGGCAGAGCAATCCACAAACAACAATGTCCATGACTTGGCGTACAGAAGGCGAAGCAGATTCTTTAATCTATTATAAACCCCAAAATGCAGAAAATAAAAACTTTAAATCGATACAAGCTAAAACTTGGACATTTGAAGGAACAAAATATTGGATTCACGGTTCTGAAATAAAAGGTCTAGAACCTAATACTAAATATATTAGTTATGTAAAAACCGGAAATAAAAAAAGCGACGAATTTATTTTTGAAACTGCACCAAGTAAATCTGAAAATATTACATTTTTAGCTGGTGGTGATTCTCGTACTAATCGCGAAGATAGAAGAGAAATAATGCGCAGAGCAGCAGAATTAGATCCGGATTTTGTAATGTTTACAGGTGATTTTATTACTTCACCTCTTTCTGAATCAAATTGGGAAAAATGGTTTGAGGATTGGAGTGAATTAATGATTACTGATGATAATAAGCGTATTCCGATAGTCCCAGCAATTGGTAATCATGAAGTAAAAGGTGGATATTTTGGAAAAAGAAAAGATGCTGCCTTTTATTATAATAACTTTCTTTTGCCAGGGAATGAGAAATATTATAAGTTAAATTATGGTCCGGATTTAACCTTGCTTAACCTTGATTCAGATCATACATCATTAGTATATGGTGGCCCACAGATAGAATGGCTAAAAAAGACTTTAAATGAAGATAACAATGAATGGTTAATAACTCAATACCACGTACCTGGCTGGCCAAGCTATAAAAGCTTCCACAATGAAACCTCACGTAGTATAAGAGATTTTTGGATACCATTATTTGAAAAACACAATATAGATCTTTCAATTGAAGCAAATGATCATTCTTATAAAGTAACTAAAAAAATTGGAGGATTAAAAGAATATAAACAAGAATTAGACCAAATGATAAATGAGGGAATGAAGGAAGCCAAAGAAGATTACGATCCTGAAGAAGATTATACTCCCTGGAATATGCCTGAATTATCAGCTCTTTCAGGTGGAGATTGGGAAGAAGTAGAAGGTGTTAATACAACATTAGAAGCTATTGATGAACTAGTCTATTATACTTCCTTATATTTAATACAAGATAAAGGAGATATAGACTATAATATGGTTTATGATGAAATAGCAAAGTCTACTTTATTCAATAACTTTTGGGATCAGTTCCCCGAACATTTTGATGCTTATAATGAAAACGGAATCACTTATATTGGTGATGGGGGTTGGGGTGCACCACTAAGAGGTGTAGATTCTCCCGACAAAAGATGGTATTTAAAAGATACTGCTGCCCAATATAACTTCTATGAAGTAAATCTAATTCCTGATGATAAGACAATGAAAATTACACCTCATATATGGCAAGACCAAAACAAATGGATCACACTCGAAGGATTTAGTGTTGAACATTAATAATATATTTAATTCTAGCTATAAAATATGCTTTTTAAGCATATTAAATAACTAAATCTTCAAAAAATAACTAGGGGGAATTATTATGAAAAAATTAATGGTATTAATTTTGAGTTTCACATTACTACTTACTATTGGGACTGGAACATTAATGGCGCAAGATGATGGAGAAGTTCTAGCAGAAATTGATACTACTTTAACTACTTATTTTGCAAGAGTACAGGATAATCCAATGGTTCAGGTAGGGAACATGGCTCAAATTTGGTATGTAGAAGAAAATCTATTAGATGAAATTGAAGATAGCAATCTACCTATTATTTCTACCAACTTTGTGAACGGTGGCGGTAGAGATAGTGCTGATGATTATTCATATTTTGAAGATAACATTACCAGCAGAGAAGGTTTTTATCAATACCCCGATAACACTCTTACAGTCCAAAAGTTAAATGGACAAGAAGTAAGGGAAGCTATTGAATATTTTGCTCGCAACTATAACCAAATAGACCCGGAAGAGGAAAGTGAACAGTTCTTAGTTAAAATTGAAGATGTTGCAGATTATGAACATCATCATGTTGAAGGAATAGAATATCAATATGATATAACTAAACCTCAAGGTGAACGTTTAGTATATGCAAGATACAATGGTGAAGAATTAACTGAAGATATGGAATTCCTAGTAGCTATGAACAGTTACAGAGCTACAAGCGATACTCCAAATTTCAATGAAGATAATATAGTATTAGAAACAGATAAAAATAATGTAGATATCATGCTTGAATATATAAATGAAAAGGATGGAGAAATTCCAGAGCTAACTCATAATTGGTCTTTAGCTCCTATAGAAACTGAAGGTCAAATTCTATTTAGAACTAATCCAAATGCTGTTGAATATATGAAAAATGCTCCTGAACCAGTAGATCACATTGAACATGTTGGAGAATATAGTGGATATGCAATTATGGAATTTGATTTAAGTGTTGGTTCTTTAAAATAAGTAAATAAATTAAAATAAAATATATATTAGCAAAAAGGCTCCACATTTATTAAAATAATGTGGAGCCTTTTTTATTAAAATTATACATCTAAGAATAATAATGTTGTACAAGAATGTTCAAGATTATTCTCTAATATTGCTTGGAAATCATTAATAATTCATATATAAGTAGATTATAAGTAAAATTTAGTGATTATAGCACAAAATAAGTATACTAAATCCTTGACTTTTCTCTTATATTTTAGATATCATATAAATAATGAGTCCTTTTCATTTAGTACCCATTTACAATTTTGATATCCTAAAAAGCTATATTTTTCTATACATATTTATAATAAATAATTTTCGGATTCCATATTAATATAAAATTTGCATTAATTATCAGGTATAAGATATGAGGTGAAGATTCCTGATGATATATATAATAGGTTTGTCATTTGTTTTAATAATTTTAGCTTTCTACTTTTTTCTATACACCAAAAGTTCATTCCCACAGGAAATTTCATTTAATATAATATTTATTATTAGTTTTGCTTTACATGTTACTTTCTTTGTCTCGTATTATTTTACTGGTGAAGGTGTAAATGATGCAGTTTTATACCATATTAATTATGGTTTAGCTGGAGCAAGTTTTCTAGAATATTGGAAAGTAATACTATTAACTATTATTGCAATCGTTCTTATGTTTTTATTACTACATTATCTCTTTACAAAAGACAGAAAATATGAATTTGGAAAGAAAATACTATATTTATCTTTTATACTTATCATTCTATCAATGATTATAAATCCAACTTCATATGATTTGTATGAAATATTTAGAAATAGAAACAAAAAAGTATCTTTTGATAAATATTATCAAGAACCTACAATAGAAAAAATAGAAGAAAGCAAAAATTTAGTATTTATCTACACTGAAAGTTTAGAAAGAACCTATTTTGACCAAGAATTATACCCAGGTTTAATTGAAGGATTAAAAGAATTACAAAACAGAAGTGTATATTTCACAGATATAAGACAGGTACCTGGTACTAGTTGGACAATAGGAGGGATGGTATCCAGTCAATTGGGTATACCATTGTTTACTCCTATAACCAGCAAAGAAATGCATGAAATAGACGATTTCTTGCCCTTAGCTGAAGGAGTAGGAGACCTTTTAAACAAAGAAGGTTATTATTTATCCTATTACGGAGGAGCAGAACTTAAGTTTCAAGGTAAGGGAAAATTTTATAAGAATCATGGATTTGATGAAGTATATGGTGAAAATAATTTAAGACCATTTATGAGTGATCCTGATTATTTAAGTAATTGGGGGTTGTATGACAGTACATTATTGGATTTAGCTTATGATAAATATCAATATTTATCGAAAACCAAAGATAAATTTGGCCTATTTCTAGTTACTTTAGGAACTCATCACCCTTACGGTCATGTACCTAATGAATATAAAGATGTTAAATATAAGGATGGAGAAAATTCAATACTTAATGCAGTTAAGGTTACTGATATCTTAATTACGGATTTTGTTAAAGATATTATGAATTCAAAATATGGAGATGACACCGTTATTGTAATTGCTTCTGATCATTTAGCAATGCGTAATACAGCTTTTGATACTTTAGAAAAAGGAAAGAGGAGAAACCTATTTATGATTCTTTCTCCTGAAAGAGAAAAACCCATTGAAATAACTAAAAGAGGTTCTACGTTAGATATAGGTCCTACAATAATGCCCTTTTTAGGTTATGAAGCTAATATCGGTCTGGGAAGAAATTTATTAAATGAAACAGTGTCTAGTTATGAAATCAAAAAAATCCATGATAACTTAATATCATGGAAAAGAGAAATCCAAAAATTTTGGGGTGAAATCTCAGAATAAAAAATATTATTCTCTATTAGTGATCATACGAAGGGCATTATGATGTAATTTGATTTCTAAGGGAAATTTAGGCCCTTTCTCGCCATCTATGTTAGAATAACGCGTCTTAGTATGTTTTTTATCAATTTCTATCTTAAAATAGTTATCCTGGATATATATGACGTTTTTATTAGAAAATGATTCTTTATTCATTAAATTCATTAAGAGAGTCGGGATTCTATATAATTGGTTGGTTTTTACACCAACAAAATCAAACATACCATCATTTACGGACGCGAATTTAGCTAAATGTTGAAAGCCCCCGGCTCTTTTGCTATTTAATAAAAAGAACACAAAAAGTTTTTCTTCAATTGTTTGATTAGAAGTTGTGATTTTAAAAGGAATGGGTTGAATTTTTGGAATTTCTTTTAGTCCGTTTATATAATATGCTAATTTTCCCAATGTATTTTTAACATTAATATCAATTCCCTGGGTTACACCTGAAAAAAGTCCTCCTACACAGACATTTATAAAGTACCGATCATTGACTTCTCCAACATCGATTGGTTTTGCTTCTTTTTCAATCAAAGTATCAAAACATTTTTCATAATCTTGGGGCATCTTTAAAAATGAAGCAAAATCATTAACAGTCCCAGAAGGTATAATTCCAAGGGGTATATCAATATCTTGTTCCATCATATCATTAACTATTTCGTTAACGGTTCCATCCCCACCAGCTACTATAATATATTTATAGGAATCATCTAAACCTACTAATCCTTTATGTAAATCATTTTCTTCCATACTTCTATAGATATCAATATCATAACCAGCCGCTTGAAACTTTTTAAAAAATAAATCTAGGTGGTTAGGAAATGTTCTTGTGCCCGAATATGGATTATATATTAATTTAATCTTATTCAAAGTAAACACCTTCAATTCTTTTTATAATTACTTCACACATCTATATTATAAGTGATTCTAGTCAATTTCACAAATTTAAATAAGGAGTTATCTAAAATGCTGATCTTAATAGTCATAATTATCTTAATAATAATATTTTTATCCTATAAAATGATAGATAACCATACCCATGATATAGAAATAAATAGAGAAGAGTTCTATAATAATAAAATCAAGGAAAATTTAAAAATACTTCACCTTTCTGATCTTCATTTTAATTTTAATAGAGAGTACCAACAAAAAGTATTGAAAATAGTAAATAATTTAGACTATGATCTAATAGTTTTTACCGGAGACTATATTAATAAAGAACAATACAAAATGAATTTAGACCAATTTCTTAATAAGATAGATAATAAAAAAAAGGCTTTTGCAGTTTATGGAAACAATGATTATAACTATAACTTAGATAAATTAAAAAGTGTATTTAACAAAAATAATATTAAGATATTGGAAAATAATGGACAGACTCTAGAAATTAAAAATAACAAGGTAAATATAATAGGAGTAGACACCCCTGATCTTAAAAAAGATAACTTTAATAAAGCAACAAAAAACCTTAAAATGGAACAAAAGATAAACATACTGCTTTCTCATACATACCATATTTTAAAAAGAGAAAACCTAGAGAATATAAACCTACTCTTAGCAGGGGATACGCATGGAGGCCAAATCAATATCCCGTTTATTAATAAAGTAATGGAAAATAATTTTGATTTAAAATATAAATCAGGAAAATATATTTTAAAAACCGTCATATTATTAGTAAACAGAGGAATAGGAACTAATATTTTACCTTTTAGAATCAACTGTAAACCTGAAATTCTATTAATTACTTTGGAAAATGATTAAACCTGTTTTGACTTAAATTATAATTTATTTAGGAATAAAGAGCAAAGAACCCACCCTTTTTTCAAATGGGTGATGAATATGCTCGGTTTTGATTTTGTCATA
>CAJXKY010000079.1 GCA_913055675.1 uncultured Halanaerobiales bacterium | reverse complement strand
TTAATCCCGGGACAAGGGATATGATTACTATTAAAAGGGTATTATAAATTATTTTCACCTCCTAGGTTAATTTAACATACTTATTCAATTATTAATTACATCATATTTATTTTATCTTTTTTTTAACCATGTGTCAAGAAAGCAAAAACCTGTATACGCTAATATACAGGTTTTAAAACTAATATATTTGATTAAACTTACTCTTCTTTCTCTTCATCATCATCATTATCTTCTATTTCTACATCAGCTTCATCTGGATCTACAAGTCCAGTTTTAACTTTGATTTTTTCTTCAATTTCTTCTAAGATATCTTCATTTTCTGAAAGAAATTCTTTAGAATTTTCTCTTCCTTGACCTAATCTTACATCACCATAGGAATACCAGGAACCCGCTCTATCAATTATATTAGCATCTTCTCCTAAGTCTAGTACACAACCTGTTCTAGAGATACCAGTTCCATACATGATATCGAACTCAGCTTTACGGAAAGGAGCTGCCACTTTATTTTTTACAACTTTAGCACGAGCGTGGGAACCTATTATATCATCACCATCTTTAATGGTTTTGGCTCTTCTGATTTCAATACGAACTGATGAATAAAATTTAAGTGCTCTTCCACCCGGAGTAGTTTCGGGATTACCAAACATTACCCCTATTTTTTCACGAATTTGGTTAATGAAGACACAAGCTGCATTAGAATCTGAAATTGCTCCAGATAGTTTTCTCATAGCCTGTGACATAAGTCTAGCCTGAAGACCGACATGTGAATCACCCATTTCACCTTCAAGTTCTGCTTTAGGTACAAGAGCTGCTACTGAATCAATGATAACCAAATCTATTGCGTTACTGCGGACAAGCGCTTCAGCGATTTCTAAAGCCTCTTCCCCATTATTGGGTTGTGAAATTAATAAATCATCGATATTTACACCAAGGTTTTCTGCATATCTAGGATCCAATGCATGTTCCGCATCAATAAAGGCAGCAATTCCGCCTTGTTTTTGACATTCTGCTATAATATGTAGTCCTAAAGTGGTTTTACCTGATGATTCATTACCATAAAGTTCAACTATTCTACCTTTAGGTATTCCCCCTACTCCCAAGGCAACATCGAGAGGTAAAGCCCCGGTTGGAATTGCTTCTATATCAAGGGAACTCCTATCACCTAATCTCATTATTGAACCTTGTCCGAACTGTTTTTCAATTCGATCTACAGCACTATTTAGTGCTTTTTCTTTTTCTTTATTATTGGCCACAAATACCACCTCTATTTTTAATTTCTGTTTTTATTATAGAACAAATGTTTACATTTTGCAAGTATTACTTTAAATTTACAGAGTATAATTCGTTATACACAGGTCCGTCTTTATATAATTGACTTTCAATTAAAGAAATCTTATTTACTTTTTGTAAAATTCTAATGTTATTATCTTTAATGAAATCCTGGTAATCATATTTTAACTGGCGCATATCAGTTTTCTTTCTTGTCCTGGCAAAGGTTAGATGAGGTGTATAATCCCTATCTTCTTTTTCAAAACCTTTATTAAATAAATTGTTTTCTAGTTCGTTTTGTAGATCAATTAGTAAATTTTTGTCATTTTTTAAGCCAAAATAAAGTACTTTAGGATAATCTGTCGAAGGAAAAGCGTCATAATGTTCATAATATATATTAAAATTATCATATTGCGAACATGTGTTTTCCATAGATTTTTTTATGTCAGATAATTTATCTTCATCAGTATCTCCTAAAAACTTAAGAGTCAAGTGGAGATTTTCTCCACTGACCCATTTTAAATCAAAATCAAGTTCAGATTGTGCTATTTCTAATTTTTCTTGTAACAATTTTTGTGTTCTATTTTCGATTGGAATAGCTATGAAAAGTCTCATGAATCTATTCTTCCTCCTGTAATTGATCTAATAATTTACGTGCTCTTTCGTGATTGTCACTTAAGTGTAATGTTTTTCTTAATTCCGATATAGCAGCCTCTTTCATTCCAGATTGATAGTATGCTAAGGCTAAATGAAAATGGCCATCTGGATAAGTAGGATTTTTTTCTATAGCAATAGAATATTGAGCAATAGCTTGATAATTATTTTCCTGTTTTAAATTTATATCTCCTAAGGCTATATATGCTTCTGCATAATTTGGATTATATTTTACTGTTTCATTTAAATGATATTTAGCGTTTTGATATTTTTCTTGTACTTGATATAACTTTCCAAGGTGAAAGTGAGCTCGATAGTAATTTTGCTTAATATCAATACTTTTGAGTAAATATCTTTCTGCTTCTTCATAATTTTCATTTTGATAATATGCTAAACCGAGTTTATAATTTAAAATTAGTGAATCAAGATTAGTTTCTACACCCTTATTTAATACTTCTACTGCTTCCTGGTAATTTTTTTGACGTATTAGAACATCTCCTAGTTCACTATATGCATTTGAATTTTGATTATCAATATCTAATGCTTTCCTATAAAATTCTGCTGCTTTTTCTAAGTTATTTAATTCCTTGTGCAGATTGGCGATATTTAAATAATCACTAATGTTAGCATCTTGGGATAATGCTTTTTCTAGTTCTTGTACAGCTTGTTGTTTATTATCAACTCCAATATAGGCTCTTGCATAGTCTCGATGAAAATTAGAAGAATTTATACCTAGTGAGCGTGCTTCCTTAAATTGTTCTAAAGCAGTTTGATAAAATGCGTTATCGAAATTATTATAAGTATTGAGGTATATTCTACCTAATTCATAGTGAATCATGCCGAAATTATACCCCATATTGTTTAATTCTTCGAGTTGTTCTCTCCCTTTTGAAATATTACCAATGGCAAGTTGAATTAGAGTTCTATAATAAAGAGCATCAATTTGTGCATGAGTAGTAAGATTTTTTAAATTGATTTTATTATTTAGTTCTAGAGCTTTTTGATAGTTATTCTGGTGATAATTTTTTATACTTTCAGTGAGTAAATCAAGATCCGATTCCTGAGCGTTTACATTAAATCCAGAAAACACAGTAAAGATTACTAGTAGTAAAACAATTAAAAACTTTTTATTTTTCATCTTTATCCCCCTTCTCTTTTAAAAGGAACTTCAAATTCTTTAAAGCAAATTCAGTACTTAAATATTTGATTTGTTTTCGTTTCCCTTTCAGATTGTATTTTTTCACTAAGGTATTATTTTGACCTGCTACAGCAATATATACAAGGCCAACTGGTTTTTCTTTTGTTCCACCGGTCGGGCCTGCAATTCCGGTAATTCCAATTCCATAATCTGAACCTGTAATCGATCTTATATTTTCAGCCATTTGAACAGCTACTCTTTTACTCACAGCTCCCTGGCTCTCAATAAGTTTACTGTCTATATTCAAAAGTTTTGTTTTAAGGTGGTTGCTATAGGCTATAAGGCCCCCTAAATAGTAATTAGAACTTCCAGGAAGGTTAGTAATTCTATTTCCTAATAAACCGCCTGTACATGATTCTGCAGCACTTAATGTTAGATTATTATCTTTCATTATCTCATATATAGATTCTATTAAATTTAAATCTTCAAAAACATTTTGGCCTAATTTATTTTTGATATTATTTGTAACAGTTTCTACTAACTCTTTATCTTTTCCATTAATTTTTACTAAGATGTGACTGTGTTTAACAACAAAACTTAAGTAAACCTCTTCAGGTATATTCACTGAACTATAAATGGTGTCTTCTAATTGTGCTTCTCCAATTCCTTTAAAATATAATTTGTTTTGAGATACATTAACTTTTTTTAAATTCAGGTAATTTAGAACCTGATTTTTAAACATTGGTTTCATTTCTTTTGGTACACCTGGCATACATATACAAATTGTTTCATTTTTATTTATAATAAATCCGGGTGCAGTGCCGTACTTGTTTTCTAAAATCTCTGCCCCTTCAGGTATCATAGCCTGCTGATTATTATTTTCCGTTAATTTAACATGATACTCTTCTAATCTTTTTTCGATTATTTTAGTGATTTCTTCTCTATAGGTTAAAGTTAAATCAAAAGCTTTAGCCACAGCGTTTCTTGTAATATCATCTCCGGTAGGTCCTAATCCTCCCGTAATAATAATTATATCTGAACGTTCTTTTGCTTTATACAATAAATTTGTTATTTTTAATATTTCATCACCTATTATTGAGATATGATGAGGAGTTATATTATATTTTTTTAAATTTGTACTAATAAAATTAGCATTTTTTTCATAGACAGATCCATCTAACAGTTCATCACCTATACTTATTATTTCTACTTCCAATATGTTCACCTCATATAAATTATAACACATATTTAAAATAAAAAAAATCGGTTTTTATAAACCGATTTTAAGAAATATAATAACTTGTAATACAATTCTTGCATAGACTCCAGCCAGGATGTCATCTAACATAATTCCCCAGCCTGAGGGTAATTTTTGTATTTTCTTTATTGGATAAGGTTTGTAAATATCATATAGTCTAAACAGAATAAAACCTACAACCAAATAGGAAAGCCGTGGTTCTACAAAATAGAAAGTAATTAGCATTCCTACAAATTCATCAATAACTATTCGCTGGTCATCTTTTTTACCAGTATGTTTTTCCATTAATGTTGAAAATATTAAACCTAAAATAATAAAAAATATTAATGCAATATTTTGAGTTATAATATTGAATTGACTTATAATTAAAAGCGCAAATAAGGAACCATAAGTTCCAGGTGCTCCAGGAATATAACCAATATAAAAACAACTAGCTATAATCTCAGTGATTTTTTTCCTAATTTTGTCCATAACATCACTCCTAGTCTACTTCTACAAAGAAATCTATATTTGCTGCTTGGAAATACTTATAACCAGAAAATAGTGTTAAAGCAACTGCAATCCAGATTAATATATTAGGAATATAATATGGTAGTGTAATAATTGCAGGATCTGCAATGACAGCAATTACTGCAATAATTTGAACAGTTGTTTTGATTTTACCCCAAATACTAGCTGAGATAATCACTCCATCTTTAGCTGCTATTACCCTTAAACCTGTGACTGCAAATTCTCTACCTATAATTAAAATTGCTGCCCAGAGTGAAATTTCATTAAGAGATACAAAAGCTATTAAAGCTCCAGAAATTAATAATTTATCGGCAACTGGATCTACTATTTTACCGAACTTAGTAACAATTTGTTGTTTTCTAGCTATATAGCCATCTAGACTATCTGTTATTGCTGCTAATATAAAAACTGCAAGTGAAAAAATTTCGGACCCTGGTATATCTTTTCTTAATAAAAGAAATATGATAAAGATTGGAACTAAAATTATTCTTAGTAATGTTAATTTATTTGGTAGATTCATAAATTTTCTCTCCCATTAAATCATATTCGAAAGCATCAGTAATTTTAACCTTAATGAGATCACCAATTTCAATATCCTTGCCTCTTACATATACAGTATTATCAATTTCAGGTGCATCAAATTCAGTTCTACCGATAAATTCATCTTCAATTTTTTCATCAATAATTACATCGGAAACTGTATTTATGAACTTTCTATTTTTATTATATGATATATTTTGTTGTATTTCCATAATTTTATTATATCTTTTTTCTTTTATTTCTTTACTAATTTGATTATTCATCGTAGCAGCTTTGGTTCCTTCTTCTTTAGAATATTGGAAGACACCTAGTCTGTCAAACTTAACTTCTTTAATAAAGGAAACTAAATCTTTAAATTGTTCTTCAGTTTCGCCCGGGAAACCTACAATTAGTGAAGTTCTTAATGCTACATTAGGTATTTCCTTTTTGATTTTATTAATAACATTTAATAGTTCTTCTTTAGTACCTTCTCTTCTCATCTGTTTTCTTATCTCATTTGAAGAATGTTGAACAGGAATATCTAAGTAATTACATATTTTATCATTGTTTTTCATAACTTCAATTAAATCATCAGTTATATGTTCCGGGTAACTATATAATAGTCTGATCCATTTCAAATCTTTAATTTTAACTATTTTTTCTAATAGTTCAACAAGTTTTCTTTCACCATAAATATCTTTTCCGTATTCTGTTGTGTCCTGAGCAGTAATAATTATTTCTTTAGTACCATTTTCTACTAATATATTTATTTCCTCGATAATATCTTCCATCTTACGGCTATTTAAAGGTCCTCTTATAAAAGGAATACTACAGTAACTACATTGGTTATTACAACCTTCCGCAATTTTAACATAGGAAAAATGGTTCTTTTTATTATATCTTTCAAGTTCTTGGTTAAAATCAAAGACAGGTTTATCTACTCTATTAAATCTTTCTTTTTGTTCTAATACATCATCTATTGTTTTTTTGATCTGATCAAAAGTACCAGTACCTAAAACCGCATCAATTTCTTCAATTTCATCCATTAATTCATTTTTATATCTCTGTGTTAAACATCCTGTTACAATTAAAGCTTCAATAAGCCCATCTTTTTTATATTGAGCAGCCTGTAGAATTGTATCAACAGATTCTTCTTTCGCATCTTCGATAAATCCACAGGTGTTTATTACAATTACATCTGCTTTTTTTGGATTTTGTGAATATTGATATTTTTTATCATTAAAGGTTATGCCCATCATATAATCGGTATCAACTTCATTTTTTGGGCAACCTAGAGTTACAAAACTAACATCAATCATAAGTTCACTTCCTTAATTTGTGGTAAAATATAAAAAAAGCCCTGCCTGGGCTTTCAAAAATTTATATAAATGGTCGGGTTACCCGGATTTGAACCGGGGACCTCACGCCCCCCAGGCGTGCGCGCTACCAAGCTGCGCCATAACC
>CAJXKY010000078.1 GCA_913055675.1 uncultured Halanaerobiales bacterium | reverse complement strand
ATTGAATAAACTCCGTTATAAAAAATATATTAATATGCACGTTGAACTTTATTTGCTTTCAAACATTTTGTGCAAACTGTAATTTTTTGTTTTTTACCATCCACAATTGCCTTAACTTTTTGAAGGTTGGGTTTTTGAGTACGGCTGCTTACACTAGTAACATTTCTACCAACTCCACCTTTTTTCTTAGCTTTACCACGTCTTCTGATTCTATTAGCATTATTGCTACCTTTGCCGCATATTTCACAATATTGAGCCATTTGTTACACCTCCTGTGTCTTATATAACTTTTCAGTCAAATATCATTTTAACACATAAGGACTGGTTGTGACAAGTAGTTTATGATATTAATTTTAGTTTATTAGAGTTATTGTTGCAAGATTTAGTAATATATAGTAAAATTACAATGTATATAAAGAGAGGTGAAAATAATGGTAAAAGAAATTAATACTGATTTAGGGAAAGTTTTGATAGCTGAAGAGGTCATTGAAAATATAGCTGGCTTATCAGCGATGGAGTGCTATGGCCTTGTAGGTATGTCATCAAGAAATATGCAGGATGGAATTGCAGATCTCCTTGGTTTAGATAATTTAAGTAAAGGGGTGTCTGTAGAAATTGATGAAGAAGAAGTTTCAATAATCCTTAATATTATAGTTGAATATGGAACAAATATTCATGAGGTTGCAAATAATATAATAGATAGAGTGAAATACACTCTTAAAAGCAGAATAGGTATTGAAGTAGATAATATAGAGATAAACGTCCAGGGAGTGAGAATAGGTAATGGTACAGAATGAGGAGATAAAAGTTATAGATGGAGACACCTTCAGGAAAATGTGTTATGGCGCACTTAATAAACTTAAAGATCAACAATCATATATAGACTCATTAAACGTTTTTCCGGTACCCGATGGTGATACCGGAACTAATATGTTGTTAACATTCCAGGAAGCAGTTGAAAATATTGACCAATCTAATTCAAATCGAATTGATAATTTAACCAAAGCCCTTTCTAAAGGTGCTTTAATGGGAGCTAGAGGTAACTCTGGTGTTATTTTATCACAGTTGTTGAGAGGTTTTTCAGAAGCTAATAAGTATAATAAGACAATGGAAAATGCAGATTTAATTAAGTCTTTATCAGAAGCTTCACGCATTGCATATCAAGGTGTTTTAAGACCGGTTGAAGGTACTATATTAACAGTAGCTAGAAAAGCGGCTAGAAGAGCTGAAAAGCTTAAAAATGCTGAAAACATTGAAGAGCTATTAAAAAAAGTAATTAAAACTGCTCATAAAGCATTAAATAAGACCCCTGACCAATTACCTGAGTTGAAAGAAGCTGGAGTGGTTGATGCAGGAGGTCAAGGTTACCTAACTATTTTAGAAGGCATGTTAGCAGGATTAACTGGAAAAGAAGAAATTACTAAAGAAACTACTGTTAAAAAAGAGACCAAGGAAGAAGTTGAAGATTTGAAATATGGATATTGTACTCAAACCTTAATTAATGTTGCTGATAAAGATGTGAATATAGATGAAATAAAAAATGATATAGAACAATTCGGAGATTCATTAATGGTAGTTGGTGATGAAGAAATTATCAAGATTCATATTCATACTAATCATCCAGGTATTATTCTTGAGTATGCCTTAAAAACTGGAAGTTTAAGAGATATAAATATCGACAATATGAAATTACAAAATGCTGATATGAGAGAAAAGAGTGAAATGAGGCAGAAAGAGGAATATGAGAAGCTGAAGGATGAAAAGATTGAAGATTTTGATGATAAGCTTATTAAAAATCCTAAAACTGAAAAACTAAATAGAGAAACCGGCATAATTGCTGTAGCTAAAGGGAAAGGAATCAAGAATATACTAATGGAACTTGGTGTAGATTTAATTATTGATGGGGGTCAGTCAATGAACCCTAGCACAAATGATTTTGTCGATGCTATTAATGAAATTAAACAAGACAAAATAATAATATTACCAAATAATAAAAATATTATTTCAGCGGCCCAACAAGCTTCTTCAATTTCTGATAAAAATATTAAAGTGGTAACTACAAAAGCAATTCCAGAAGCTATTGCAGCCTTATTAGTATTTAATGATAATGATGAACTTAGTAAAATTAAAACTGCAATGGAAGAAGAAACAACTTCTGTTAAAACCATTGAAATAACTTATGCCGTTAAAGATTCTAATGTCAATGGTTTTGAAATTAAAGAAGAAGATGTGATTGGTATAGTTGATGGTACTATTAAAGCTGTCGGAGATACTGAATTAGAAGTAGTTAATGATGTAATTAATGAAGTTTGGGATGATGAAGATCTTATTACTATCTATTATGGTGACGGTGCTGATGAAAAAGAAGCTAGTAAAATCAAAAAGACTTTTCAAGAGAAATCATCTAATGCTGAAATTGAAATTTATGAAGGTGGTCAACCACTTTACCCATATATAATATCAATGGAATAATTCTTAATAAGGAGCAATAATATGACAATAGGAATTTTAACTGATAGTACGTGTGATTTACCGGACTCTATTATAAAAGATTATAATATTGAATTCATTCCTTTAACAGTAAGAATAGGGAATAGACAATATAAGGATAAAATTGAGATAACTTCAAACCAATTTTTTAGTCAAATAAAAAGCTCAGAAGTAATGCCGACAACCTCACAACCATCGGCTGGTGAATTTTCTACTAAATATGCAGAATTAAACGAAAAATATGACCATATTATTTCTATACATTTATCAAGTCATTTAAGTGGTACTATTCAATCTGCAAAATTAGCTTTAAAAGAAAACCCCGATTATAATGTTACAATAATTGATTCCCGTTCAGCTTCTATGGGATTAGGTTTTTTAGTTATTCTAGCTAGCAAGCTTGTGAGAAGCGGTTTTGAAAAGGAGCATATTATAAAAATATTAAATGAGGCTAAACAAGAGATTGAAATTTATTTAACAGTTGATGATCTTTCCTTTTTACAAAAAGGAGGGCGTATAAATAAAGCACAATCCTTTATTGGTAATTTAATTAATTTAAAACCAGTCTTAAAATTAGATTTTAATTCCAAAAGTGTTGAACCTATAGATAAGGTTCGAGGAACAAAGAAAACACATAATAAAATATTAGAATTCGTGGATGATTATATTTCTAAAGATAATATAGAAAATAATTATTGGTTTGGTTTATTATATGGTGAAAAAGAATATGCTGAAACCTTTAAAGATAAATTTCAACAGACAATTGACAAAAAAAAGTGTGATTATGAATATTATGAAAATAATGTAGGTCCTGTGATTGGCAGTCACACGGGCCCCACAGTTTATGGTATTATTCTCTTCAAGGGTGGGAAATATTTAAATGAGCAAATCTAAACAAGAGGATATAAGATATCTTACAGGTGTAGGTCCAAAATTCGAAAAAAGATTAAACAAATTAGATATATATTCATTAAATGATCTATTTTACTATTTTCCTCGCACCTATGAAGATAGAGGTGATTTTAAGGAAATTAGATTTATCAGACCTGGACAAGAAGTAAGTATTCAGGCCGAGGTATTAGACAAAGAACTTATTAGAAGAGGGAAATATAAATCTATTTTTAAAGTAACTTTATCAGATGGAACCGATACTGTTATATGTACATGGTTTAATCAATCTTACTTAAAGGACGTATTTGAAAAAGGGGAAAAATATAATTTATATGGAGAATTAAGTAAAGAAAGTTTTTTTAAGTATAATAAAAAGGAGATCATTAATCCCGTTTATGAAAAATTGGAAGAAGATTCTCCTGCCATTCATACTGGACGTGTTGTCCCAATATATTCTTTGACTGAGGGGCTTACTCAAAAAAGATTAAGGTATATTGTTTATCAAGCGATTAAAGAACATTTAAAAAAAATGGATGAATTTTTGCCATCATATATTATTGAAAAATATGATTATATAGAAATTAGAAAAGCAATCCTTAATATGCATTTTCCTCAGGATAGAAAGATTTTCATTAAAGCAAGAAACCGTCTTGCTTTCCAGGAATTATTTTTGTTTCAAATTGCGATGCAAAAAAGGAAAAAAAATTATCAACGGAAAAAGGGAATACAACATACAGCAACAACTCAAATAGTTAATAATTTATTAGAAGAACTACATTTTGATTTGACTGGAGCTCAAGAAAGTGTTTGGGACCAGATAAAAAATGATATGGAAAATTCACATCCGATGCAAAGATTACTGCAGGGAGATGTAGGATCAGGTAAAACTGTTGTTGCAGTAATGGCTTTAATTAAAACAATTGAAAATGGATATCAGGGAATTATGATGGCTCCCACCGAAATTTTAGCAGAACAGCATTACATTAAAATAAAAAAGCTATTAAAAAACTTTAATTACAATATAGAACTGTTAATAGGTGGCATTAAAGATACAAAAAAAGAAAAAATTATCGAAAGAATTAAAAACAATAAAGCTGATCTTATTATAGGTACTCATGCCCTATTTCAAAAGGATATTGATTATTCTGAAATAGGTTTGATTGTAATAGATGAACAACACAGGTTTGGAGTAGAACAGAGATATGAGCTAAAACAAAAAGGTGAAAATCCTGATCTATTAGTTATGACAGCAACCCCGATACCTCGGTCTTTAGCATTAACTCTTTATGGAGATTTAGATTTATCAATAATTGATGAGATGCCGCCTGGCAGAAAGCCTGTAATTACTACCTGGCGAACCGATAAGAGTCGAGGTAAAATTTATAATTTTGTGAGAGAAAAAATTACAGAAGGCGAACAAACTTATGTAGTTTGTCCTTTAATAGATCCTTCTGAAGAACTTGCTGCTTATTCTGTTACTGAAATAAAAGAAATGTTAAGCGATAATTATCTATCTGACTTTAAAATAGAAGCCTTACACGGCCAATTAAATAATAATGAAAAAAATAGAATTATGAATGATTTTGTTAATCAAAAAATAGATGTATTGATTTCTACTACAGTTATTGAAGTAGGTGTTGATGTAAAAACCGCCAATGTTATGGTTATTGAAAATGCAGAAAGATTTGGTTTAGCACAATTACATCAATTGAGAGGTAGAGTAGGCCGAAGTGATTCACAAGCCTACTGTATAATGATTGCTAACCCCAAAACAGAAGAAGCCAAAAAAAGATTAGAAGTTATGACTGAAACCAATGACGGATTTCGTATATCAGAAGCTGACCTTGAAATAAGAGGGCCTGGTGAATTCTTTGGGACTAGACAACATGGAGTTACAGACTTACAAGTTGCTGATATACTTAAAGACAGAAAGATTTTGGCTAAGGCAAATAAAGAAGCAAACCAACTTACTAATGATAAAGAATGGCCTAAAAAACATCATAAGTTATCTGAGAAATTGAAAGAGTTAGAAATAATAATATAATTGTGAGTGATTTAAAATGCGAGTAATAGCTGGAAAAGCAGGTGGAATTAGATTAGAAAGTATTGATACTAAAGAGGTAAGACCTACCCTAGATAAAGTAAAAGAAGCTTTATTTAGTATGATTTTACCATATTATCCTTTTAAAAAAGGCCTCGATCTTTTTGCTGGATTTGGTACATTGGGATTAGAAGCAATTAGCAGAGGGGTAGAAGAACTTACATTTGTTGAACAGAAAAGTCAATATGCAGAAGTTATTAAAAGAAATATAGAAAAATGTGGTTTTGAAGATCAATGTCAGGTAAAGACGAGAAATGTATTCAAATATCTTGAAAACCTAAATAAAAAACATGATATTGTTTTTTTAGATCCTCCCTATAAAAGGGATTATGTTAATAATACTTTATATTCACTTATACATAATGATTTGTTATATAATGATTCTCTTTTGATTATTGAACACCATCGAGATGAAAATATAGATGAAATAGAAAATTTTATTACTTTAAAAGATCGTAATTACAATGACACAGTAATAAAAGTATATTTATATAAGGAGGAAAAATAGATGTTAGATCGAGTAGTTTATCCAGGAAGCTTTGATCCCGTTACTAAAGGACATTTAAATATAATAAAAAGGGCTGCCAATATTTTTGATGAAGTGATAGTATCTGTTTTTAACAATCCTAATAAAAATCCGATTTTTTCAATGGAAGAAAGGGTGGAATTGTTAAAAGAAACTACTGCAGAAATTTCAGAAGTAAGAGTTGATTCCTTTTCAGGGTTAACAACTAATTATGTGAAATCAAAGAATGCTAGTGCAATTATTAGAGGTTTAAGGGCAGTTTCAGATTTCGAAGGAGAATTTCAAATGGCTTCTATGAACAAAGAATTAGACCCTGAAATTGAGACAATATTTTTAATGACAGATTCTAAATATGCTTTTCTAAGTTCTAGTGTAGTAAAAGAAGTAGCCCAATTTGGAGGAAGTATGGATAACGTAGTTCCAAAAGTAGTTGAAAAAGCTTTGCTCAATAAATACAACACAAAATGATAATAGTTGGAGTGGTTGCTATATGAAAAAGAATAGATTAAAAAAAGGTATTGGAATACTAATAATTGCTTTTATAATAATTAATTTTATCCCCACTCCTTTTTATGTGATGTCTCCTGGAATAGCCGAAGAATTATCACCTATAATAAGTGTAGAAGATGGATATAAAGAGCAAATTAAAGGGAGTTTTTTATTGACTGCAGTGGGGAGCCGAAAAGCTACTGTATGGGATTATATTTATGTTAAAACCATTCAACCTAGGGGTTATGAGTTAGAAGTTATTTCAGAACAATTACCAGAAGGTGTAAATATGGACAAATACCTTCAAATGATGGAAAATTTAATGGAAGAAAGTAAGTTAACAGCTGAAGCAGTAGCTTTACAAAAATTAGGCTATGATGTAAACATTCAGGGCGAAGGTGTAGAAATAATAGAGGTTCTAAAAAATAGTGAAGCTGCTGGAAAGCTACAGAGTGGAGATATTATAACATCTATCGATGGTAATGAAACAGATATTGCATCTGCAGCTGTTGATATAATAAGAAATAGA
>CAJXKY010000077.1 GCA_913055675.1 uncultured Halanaerobiales bacterium | reverse complement strand
TGGTGCTTATGATGAAGTAGATTTTGAAATACCAACTGGTAATAATGCTGACGCCTGGACCCGCATGAAGCTGAAAAGAGACGAAATTTTCCAGAGTATAAACATTATAAGACAACTAATTAAAAATATACCTGATGGACCAGTTAGTGTCAATTTAGGTAATGCACTGAAATATAGAATCCCAAAAGGTGAAGCATATGTGAAAGTAGAGTCAGGCCGTGGAGAATATGGATATTATATGGTCTCAGATGGTAGCTTAAAGCCATATCGGGTTCATGTTAGAGGTACATCTACCCCGCTCGGCTTATATGGTGTAGAAGCCCTATTACCAGGGACCAGAATTGAAGATGTACCTGTATGGGCTCATAGCTTAGGAATTTGTCCACCTGAATTTGATAGATAATATATATTAAAGCGAGGTGAATTTGATGAGTAAAGATAAAAAAAGTATATTTTCTCCAGCTGTCTCTTTTAAGAATTTATTTAAAAAACCTGAAACAGTAAAATATCCTGAAGAAACTAAAGATACAGCTAAAAGATATCGCGGTTTCCATATTAATGATCTCGACAAATGTATTGGATGTGGAACTTGTTCTGAAATATGTGATAATAATGCAATAGATATGGTTCAATTAAACAATGTCAAAACTGAACTTGGGCAAACAGATGAAAGACCAAAAATTGATTATGGTCGCTGTTGCTGGTGTGGTTTGTGTGTGGATGTATGTACAACAGGATCATTAGAATTCACACAGGATTATACTTATATTAATAAAGATGCTGATACGTTTTCATATATTCCTGATAATAAAAATATTAATAAAGTAGAATTTGAAGTTGGTTATAAACGAGATGAACATTCTGAATTACTTGATCTAAAAAGAATTGAGATCGATGAATTAGCTCCAAAAGAAAGAATTGATTCATTTGTTGAAATAGTTAAGGGATTTTCAAAAGAACAGGCAGAAAAAGAAGCTTCACGTTGTGTTGAATGCGATATTTGTACTGAAGCATGTCCTGCCAGTATGAATATCCCTGAATATATTAGGGGTATTTTTGATAATGATCTTGAAGAATCACTTCAGCAAATCTATGAAGATAATCCCTTACCAGAGGTCTGTGGTAGAATCTGTACTCATAAATGTGAAACTATTTGCTCAATCGGACACAGAGGTGAAGCAGTTTCCATACGCTGGCTAAAAAGGTATGCAGTAGATAATGTTGATTCAGCAGAATATGAAAAAATTCTTGGAACAAAAAAAATTGAACAAATAGATAAAAAAGTAGGTATCATAGGTTCAGGTCCAGCTGGTTTATCAGCAGCTCATTACCTTAAATTGATGGGTTATCAAGTCACTATTTATGAATCTGAAAGTAAAGCCGGAGGTATGATGAGATATGGAATACCTGAATACCGTCTCCCCTATGACAAACTAGATAAAGATATAGATTATATTAAAGACCTAGGTGTAGAATTTGTATTCGATACAAGAGTTGGTGAAGACATATCTCTTGAAGAATTAAAAGAATCCCATGATGCTTTATTTGCTGCTACAGGATTACATAATGGGAGAAGTACTAGGATTCCTGGAACAGAAAACAATAATGTATATCAGGCAATTTATTTACTTAAAAAAATAACACGTGGTGAAAAAATTCCTCTAACTGAAAATGTAGTAGTAATAGGTGGAGGAAACGTTGCAATGGATATTGCCCGTTCAGTTGCACGATTACAAAAACAAGAATATGGAGAAGTCAATGTGTTAGTTACTTCACTAGAAACTGAGGATATTATGCCAGCAGATCAAGAAGAAATCGAAGAAGCACGTGAAGAAGGAGTTGAATTCGAACCAGGTAGAGGCCCTAAAGAAATTGTAGTTGACGAAGATGGAAGAATATCACAATTATGTACAAACTGCTGTGTTTCTGTCTTTGATGAAGAAAAGAATTTCAATCCCACTTTTGATAATGAAGATATCAAAAATTATGAATGTGATATGGTAATTGAAGCTATTGGTCAAGGTGGAGATAACAGCTATATTAATGATCATTATGATATTGAGTATGAAGGACCCAGGATTAAAGTAAATGAAAAACAACAAACCTCACTCCCCTGGTTATTTGCAGGTGGAGATATAGTTCAAGGCCCAGATGTCATAACAGGAATAAAAACTGGTCATGATGCAGCTATTGGAATAGATGAATATTTAAGATAATTAAGAAAAGGAGGGGTTTCCCCTCCTTTTTAAATTAATACTACAAATTTCTTATAAAGAACTTTTTAATACTCTTTCCACATTTTTAAATGAAATAGCAGCAATTTCTCGTTCACTATAACCTTTATCCTTCATCATATGTTGTAACATATTTAATTTGCCTATATGCTCAAGACCTTCAGGAAGTTCGCTTAAACCATCAAAGTCAGTTCCTAACCCCACATGCTCTACTCCCACTAACTTTTTAATATAATCAATATGTTTAAAAACATCTTCAATAGTTGCTATCTTTTCATTCGTTAAAAATGATGGACAAAAGTTAATTCCTATTATTCCTTCTGAATCAGCTATTGCTTTGATTTGCATATCAGATAAATTTCGAGGGTGATCACATATTGATTTTGCATTAGAATGAGTAGCCACAAGTGGATATTTGCTTATCTCACTAACATCCCAAAAACCAGCCGGGTTTAGATGTGAAACATCTATTATAATATTCAATCGATTCATCTCTTTAATAAATTTTATTCCGGTTTTAGTTAAACCAGTATTTATAAATTCACTTATTCCATTACCAATATGATTTTTATGATTCCAGGTCAGAGTTATTAACTTAACACCTAATCGATGGAAGCTTCTTAAAGCAGGAATATTAAATATACTTTTAGCACCTTCTATTGACAAAAAGGCAGCAATATTACCTCTATTATTTATTTTTATTATATCATTATAATTCCTTGCAATCTCAAGTTCTTCAGTCCTATTTAACAACTGATAAAAATCGTCAATCATTTGAATTGTTTCTCTTAGTCCATTTCCCTTGGGAAGAAAGTTTTCTTTAGCAAAAACTGCGAAAAATATTATTCGTACATTACTGTTTTTTAATTTTGTTAAATCTACATGAAATTTTTCATTAATTTTATTAAAATTATAATCTGTATCTTTATATTTGTTCATTAATGTATCTATATGAAAAACCGCTGTTTTTCTTTCCAAATAATTACCTCCACAACTCAATAGCATTTACTATTTATTTTTTATAACCTGTTCAAGAAATATTTCAGATAAAGTAGGATCAAATTGTATTCCGGACATTGCTTCTATCTTATTAAGTGCTTCTTCTTTTGAAATCTTATCTTTATATATTTGATCATGTGTCATTATATCAAAAGCATCAACGATACTAATTATTCTTGAATATAATGGTATATTTGTCTTGGCTTTTTGTTCTGGATACCCTGTCCCATTCCACCACTCATGATGATGTAATATTGCTTGACATATCTCATTTATTTCATTTAAAGAATTAGCAATTCTAAAACCAACCTCAGGATGGGATTGAATTATCTTATATTCTTCTTCGGTAAGTTCTCCTTCTTTTTTGACTATCTCTTTAGGAATATTAATCATTCCAATATCATGTATTCTAGCTATCTTTTTAATTGTTTCTATCTTATCTCGTTTGAAATCAAGTTTTACAGCAAATTTTTCTGTTAATTTTTTAACTCTTTCACAGTGTGCTTCAGTTTCATACTCTAATTCATTTAATTTACTATATAATACTTCAAGCATCCGAGTACTATTATTTTCATGATTTTGAGTTTTATTATTATACATTCTTCTATCCGCTTTTCTTATTATATCTTCTATATTTTCCTCTTTATCAATTTTTGTAGCATAACCAAAAGAAACTGATAAAGGTATATCTTTATAGTTTTGTTTCATTAAATTATTCTTAATTCTCTTTACAATATTTTCGACATTTTTCTTACTGGTGTTTGGAAGGAGTACTAAAAACTCATCTCCACCCCATCTACCTAATATATCTTCTTGTCTTGATGTTTCATCTATGGTATTACATATTTTCTTTAATAATTGGTCCCCATCATTATGACCAAAAGTATCATTAATTAGTTTTAAACCATTAACATCTGCCATGATAATACTTATCGGGAGCTGACGACTATTGTTCAGTCTTTTTATCTCTTCTTCAATATAATCTCTATTATATAAACCTGTCAAAGAATCATGAAAACCAAAATACTTTATATCTTCTTCTCTATTTAATCTTTTCAGAGCAGCTACAGTATGTGAGATTAATAATTCAACTAGGTTCTGGTCCTCTTTTGTAAAATAGTTATATTCTTCAGATATTATCTGGAAAATTCCAAATTTTTGAATAGGAACAGTTAAAGCTGATTTATATCGAGATCTTACTGGAGAGGCATCTGTCTCCGCAGGTATATTATTACATACTATAGTTCTTTTTTCATGGTAAGATTTAGTAGCCAAACTTACCTCGTCTAAACTAACAGATTTAACATCATCATCTGACACACTTTTGGATTTTCCAATAGCAATCAACATATTATTTTTAACAATATCTAAAGAAATAACGTCATAGTCTAATATATCTTCAGCAGATTCAACAGTTAATTTATATATTTCTTCTTTCTTAGATGAGTTTTCCATTTGGATAGCTATATCATGTAGTTTTTCAATTTTTTCTTTATTTTTCTTTAATTTATTTTTTAAAATTATTTGCTCAGTTTTATCTTTCAATCCAACTACTACAACTTCTTTACCCTTTAAATTCATAAATGAACAATCGGTTTCTAAAAATATATCTTTACCTTGACTATCAACTGTTCTTAATTCAATCGGTAATTTTTCATTATTTACTCCTTTGTTAATTAAATTCTTCAATAATTTAAGAGAAGAATCATTGAATATATCTTTTAACTTTAATTCATTTAATTTTTCTGTAGAAAGACGAAATATTTCTAAAGCAGAGTTATTTACATTTAAAATCTCATAGTTTTTTGGATCAACAACAAAAAAGGCATCTGAGGCATTATCAAATATACTTTTAAATCTTTGCCCATATGTTTTAATTTCTTTATTAATTAGTTCTAATTGCAAATTCATAAATTCATATGCTACAGCTATTGTAAATACTACTCCTAATAAATACAATGACTTTGCAGTAAAAAAGATAGATAAAAACTCGTGAAATGCCCAAAGTACGAAGATTGAAGAAAAAAACATTTTATGTAAATCATTTAATTTATTACTTTTTGATACTAACCAACTAACATCTAAAAAATATAATATTATTAATATTTTAGACGAATAAGTTATATATATTAAATAATTGTCATACTGTAGAAATATTAAAATACAAAATAAGTATAATAAATATAAAACAGTCCATGACTTTCTTCTTTGATTATTAAAAAATTTATTTATATTTTGATTTACTAAAAGTGCTCCAGAAGTCGACAATAAATATATATATACCATATATTGATTCTTTATATCTAAAAAAGATAACGCCATCGAAATAAAAAACAGGATGCTCATTCCAATAAAAAAATAGCTGTTTGTATCATTATGTTCTCTATATTCTTTTTTAATAAAGTAATAAACAATTATAGCAAAAAATAATAATATAATTGTTATTACTAATAACTCAATGATGCTCATAATATATCCACCTAATTTTTTAATTTTATTCTAAAAGGATTTTATGGTTATTTGCTGAATATTATATATAGGGTTTTAAGGAGGTTATTTTAGTGCAATTTGAAAAAATATATAACACAATAAAAGAATCATTTTTATATTTTACCAATAAATACCTACTATCTTATTATAATTTAATACAAATTATATTTCTCCTGCTTTTATTTGGAATTAGTTATTTTATAGAAAAAAAATATAAGGAAATGATAATTAGTAATATTCCAGAGAATTTTATACTCAAAGAAACATTGGAAGATTTATTTAAATCAATTATATATTCTATGCTATTATGGATATATATCTTGGTTAGTACAATCGTTGAAACACCTTACTATTCAGTTATAATTATTGCCAATCTGCTTTCAGCCTGGATAGTTATTAATTTATTAACTGAATTGATAAAAAACAAGTTGTTATCAAAGATTTTTTCTCTTTTAATTTGGTCAATTGCAGCATTACACTTACTAGGTATTTATAATTCTGTAGTTACTCTTTTAGATAAAATAGCTTTCCAAAGTGGTAATATTCACATCTCTTTATTAATGGTTATTAAAGGTGTATTAACCTTATTTATCTTCTTTTGGATTGCTAATAAATTAACAACTTTCTCTGAAAGAAAAATTAAAAAAGTATCCACACTAACTCCTTCTATCAAAGTTCTATTAACGCAAATACTAAAGTTTTTAATTTTCACTGGTGTAATATTGGTTACAATGAGTAGCTTAGGTATTGATTTAACTGCTCTTGCTGTTGTAGGTGGTGCAGTAGGTGTTGGAGTAGGTTTTGGACTACAAAAAGTGGTATCAAATTTTATTAGTGGTATAATAATATTATTAGATAAATCAGTAAAACCAGGTGACATCATAGAAATTGAAGATGTCTATGGTGAAATTAAATCAATAGGTTTAAGATATATATCTGTTTTAACCCTTGATGGTAAAGAATATATTATCCCTAATGAAGATTTAATAACTAAAAAAGTTATAAACTGGTCATATAGTAATAATCTCGTAAGAACAAAAGTTTCTATAGGAGTTTCTTATAATAGCAATGTAGACAAGGCATTAGAACTTTTAGAACAATCTGTAAAAAACATTGATAGAATATTACAAAAACCTTCCCCAAAAATATTTTTGAAAGAGTTTGGAGATAGTTCAGTAAATCTCGAAATAAAGTTCTGGATTAAAGACCCTGAAAATGGAATAACAAATTTAAAAAGTGAAGTCAATAAAAACATCTGGAGACTATTTAAAGAAAACGGAATAGAAATTCCTTTTCCTCAACAGGATATTCACTTTAAATCTGTCAGTCCTCAGGTAAAAGAATTACTACAAAAAAATAACTAACGTTATTACAAAAAATATATATTTTTATAAAAAAAGCCTCTCTTTTTGAAATCAGAGAGGCTTTTTTTAATAGTCTTATTTATATATATTTACTCATCTTCGAGAAGATGACAGGCAGCGAAATGTTCTTCACCATAATCTTTAAACTCTGGTTCCACTTCAC
>CAJXKY010000076.1 GCA_913055675.1 uncultured Halanaerobiales bacterium | reverse complement strand
TTTTTCTTTTTCACGCAAATTACCCCAGTTTTTAAGTAAGATCCAGCGGCTATGTTTTAAAGTTCTTTTTTCCTGATTATTTAAATCTTTACGGTTTTGTTCGTTTCTACGTACCTGATCTATTACTTTATTAAACTTTGCAATAATATGAAACTTATCAAAGACAATTACTGCATGTGGACACCATTTCTTAATTGATTTAATATAAGCATCCCACATGTCCATAGTTACTACTTTGATATTCAAAAGATATTTTTGAGGCATATTCTTAAAAAATTATCTAAAGTTTCAGCTTGTCTATTTTTACCACACCAGATTACACGACCGGTGATGAAATCTAAAACAACTGTCATATATTTATGATGTTTGCCAACTGAAACTTCATCGATAGCAATATAGCCAGAATTAGTATAGACTGTTTCACCAAATTTTTCTTCTAAAAATGTTTTATCAATTTCTTTGACCGTTTTCCAATCAAGTTTAAAGTGCTTAGCAACTTGGTCGATTGGCATTAAACAACAGAGTTCATGGATATATCTAGCCATTCTATCTGTTACACGGGGTCCCATCTATAATACCCAAATCTTCAACTCTGGTTTGACCACAATTAGGGCAGGTAATCTTGCGGTAATTATAGATAATAAATCCCGGATTATTTCCAAAGCTTAAATCTCTTAAAGTCCTTTGACTATTATCATGAATACCACTGGCCTTACTGCCACATTTATAACAGATAGGAGCATATCTTTGATCAGGACTAACCGTTGTAAACATAGCTATACCTTTATCAGAATCAACAATTTGTTCAAAACCATCAATTTTTACTCGACGAAAGGGGAATAAAGATGATATACTAAAACTGGACATGAGTGAAGACCTCCTCTTATATTTATTCAGGATAAATAAATATTAGAGGTCTTTAAGCTTATGTCCTTCTTTTTTATCTGATTTTCACCCACTAAAATGGAGAAGAACCTATTATATTACAAATAAAAAGTAAAGGGGATTAAAATTGTATTGAGATAATAATTAAGCAAGTATACTTTCTGCATAACCTGTGTTCGGCTTGGAAATTAGTTGCTCTGGTATCCCTTTTTGTTTAATCTTGCCCTCTTTTAAAACGATTAGTTGATCAGCAAGTTTTAAAGCATCAAGTTTATCGTGAGAAACAATTATTGTAGTGATACCAATTACATTAATGATTTCTTTTAGACTTTCTCTAATATTGTTTTTTAAATTAGTATCTAAGTTACTAAAAGGTTCATCTAACAGTAAAATTTGGGGTTCGGTTACAATTGCTCTTGCCAAAGCAGTTCTCTGTTGTTGTCCACCACTTAATTGATGAGGATATTTAGACTTATGATCAACTAAATCTACTAAAGTTAAAGTTTCTAAAACCTTTTGTTTTCTCTGCTTTTTTGATAAATTACTTATACCAAAACTAATATTTTCAAAAACTGTCATATGGGGGAATAACGCATAATCCTGGAATACCATACCAACTTCTCTATTTTCAGGAGACACGAAAGTATTCTCATTATTCATTATTTTATTTCCAATTACAATCTGTCCTTTTTTTTGTCTCTCCAATCCTGCCAACAATCTTAGAATTGTACTCTTCCCACTACCGCTTTCCCCAAGTATACTTAAGGTTTGGCCTTTATCTATATTTAGTTCGAAATCTTCTAATATATTTTCATTATTTTTGTCATAACAAAAATCTATATCTGTCATATTTACAAACATAGTTATCTTCCTTTCTTTTTTATATATGTTAAAGAATACACTAAAATGACACTAATAAATATTAATATCAATGATAATATTGCTGATTCATGGATCATCTCATCATTAGCATATTCAAAGGCTCTTGTGGCAAGAGTATTGAAATTAAAAGGTCTTAATATTAATGTTAAAGGTAGTTCTTTTAGAATTTCAATAGAAACCAATAAAAACCCGCTCATCAAGGCTGGCTTCATCATTGGTAAATCTACTTTGAAAAATGTCTTAGTAATACCATTTCCAAGAGTTCGCGATGCTTCATGAAAATCTGTTCCAATTTTATTAAAACCAGACTCTACTGAATTATAACCGATTGCTAAAAATCTAATCAAATATGCAAAAATTAACATGAAGATACTTGAACTTAGCAGCAGCATATTATTTTGTCCTGATATTAATTGAATAAAGTTATCCATTTTTAAAAAGAAGATCATAACTCCCACTGCAATTACAGCACCTGGAATCGAATATCCTAAAACAGCTATTCTAGCATAATTCTTTGTTAAGATATTTTTCTTGATTCTTACAGTATTAGCAATTATAACTGCTGCCACTAAAATGATAAAGGACCCTACCAAACTAACTCCTATTGAATTAAGTACTGTTTGGATAATATTCATATTTAATATTTTCCCGTAACTAATTATACTCCAATATATAAGCTGTAATACTGGAATGATAAAACCTAAAGAAATTACTGTAAAAGCGTATATAAACATTGACCAATTTTTCCAGCCGGTTAGTTTTTTAGCTTTTAAAGGTTTTATTTTTGTATTACTATAGCTATATTGTTTCCCACCTCTAGATAATTTTTCCAGAAACAACACTATAATAACAAAAGCCATTAGATAAACAGACAATCTAATTGCAGAATTTATATCTCCTAGAGAAAACCAGGTTTGAAATATTGAAGTACTGAATGTTGAAATACCAAAATACTTTACTACCCCATAATCATTTAGTACTTCCAAAACTACTAAAGTAGTCCCAGCAACATAAGCTCCTCGACTGATAGGTAAAATTATTCTAAAAAATATTGATATTGGGCTCTTACCAAGAGTTTTAGATACTTCTACCAAAGAAGCAGATTGTTTTTGTAAAAATGCATGGGTAATTAGAAATACATATGGGTATAAGAAAATTGTATATATGAATATTGCCCCACTTAAAGACATAATATTGAAATAGGACTGGTTTAAAACTAATTCAAAATTATTTCTTAAAAAAGTTTGTATAACACCTGTATAGTTTAATAATCCAACATAAGTATAGCTGCCTATATAAGGAGGAACAGCTAATGGTAAAATTAAGCCCCATTTAAAAAAATTACTATATTTAAAATCATAAGCATTAACAAACCAAGCAAGGCTAACCCCTATTATTATACTAAACAGACCTGTAAAAAAAACTAATATTACAGAATTATAAATATAATCTTTTAATAAGTATCTTCTTATATGTAACCAGGTATCACTAATTGGATTAAAAAAACCAATTAATATAAATACACTGGGCATTAAAATCAAAATAATTAAAAAGAAACTTATAACAGACCATTTATTTGTAAAACCAATTTTTTTAAACATAAATTATACTCCTTATGTATTAATAGGGCAGCCTTAACTACTGCCCTATCATTAAATACTTTATTTCCAACCAACTCTATTGAATATCATATAAGCTTTTTTATTATACTCACCTAATTTTGAAAGATTAATACTTTGTGGTTTAAATTCCCCCCATGAACTAAGTAAATTAGATGGTTCTACATTAGGATTAACAGGATATTCATAATTTGCTTTAGCAAACATTTCTTGTGCTTCAACTGAACTTAAATATTCCATTAATTTAATCGCATTCTCTTTGTTTTTCGCATGTTTTGTTAGACCAATACCACTTACATTTATATGTGTTCCTGTTGTTTCTTGACTTGGAAAGAATATCTCAAGTTGTTTTGCTACCTTAACTTCTTCCGGATTCGAGGAATTAAGCATTTTACCCAAATAATAGGTATTCATTATAGCTATGTCTCCAACACCAGAAGCTATAGCAGTAGCTTGAGCTCTGTCGTTTCCCTGTGGTTTTCTAGCCATATTGTCTACAACTCCGGCTGCCCATTCGGTTGCCCACTCTTCACCATGGATCTCAATAAATGAAGCTAAAAGAGATTGATTATAGATATTTGAAGAAGATCTAACAAGAATTCTATTTTCCCATTTATCATCTGTTAAATCCCCATAAGTAGATAATTCAGAAGGATCTACTCTATCTTTTGAATATACTATAACTCTCCCTCTAACTGTTAATCCAAACCAATAATTTTCTGTATCCCTTAAATTTTCAGGTACATTATTAAATAATGTATCATTTTCTATTTGTTGCAAAAGACCTTTATTTTTAGCCCTATGTAACCTACCTGCATCAGCGGTAATCAAAAGATCTGCCGAAGTATCTTCACCTTCACGATCAATTTTTTCAATTAATTCGTCTGAACCACCTTTTAATACATTAACCTTTATATTGGTTTTTTCTTCAAATTTATCTAAAAGTAATTTGTCTGTATCATAATGTCTATTTGTATATAAATTTACTTCTTCCTCAGCTCCCATAATTAATGTTGTAAATGAAAATACTAATATAACTATTAATAAAATGCTCCCCTTGTTTAAAAATCTCATTTAATAACCTCTCCTTTTTGATAATGATTTTCATTTGCATTTCTTATTATATTTAAACCTACTATTTTTGTCAAGTTTTAAACAAAAAAAGAGATGACCCTGTAATAGGATCATCCCGTAAATATAATGATTTTCTTTGAATAAATTTGGATTTAAACTCTTAAAAGCATTGTTGCCATTGTATAGCCAACTCCTGAAGCTGTAAGGCAAACTAAATCTCCTTCGTTTACTTTACCTTTTTCTAAAGCGTCATTTAAAGCCATGATAATACAAGCATTACCTGTATAACCGTATCTATCCATTATATTATGGGTCTTTTCCATCTCTATACCTAAATTATCACATGTTAATGCTATAGCAGACTTATTAATCTGAGTGAATATAAATTTATCAACTTCTTCAAGTTCATAATCACTTTTATCCAGCATTTTTTCTATGATAACTGGCCATAATTCTGGATTACGGTTCATCAATTCACCTTTCCAGAATGTTAAATTTGGAGGTACTTCTCCCTCCCCTTTTACATTTTCAACAGTTGCTGGAAACCTTGTGCCTCCAACATATACACCCAATGTCATCCATTCTTCACCATTACCAATAAAGTGAGAAGCTAAAATTCCTTTATCAGAGTCATCTTTTTGATAAATAGCAGCTCCTGCACCATCAGAAAATACACAGAAAAATTTACCTTTTTCCATATCTGCAAATTTGGTCATATTGTAGGCTGAAATTACCATTACCGTATCAAATTGAGAATTGTTTTCAATCCAATTACGAGCATTTAGTGAACCAAAGACAAAACCAGTACAAGTAGCATTGATATCAAAAAATGGTGCTCCATCTCTCATACCTAAATCATTGGCCACAATAGATGAACTTTGAGGAGATATTATATCAGGAGTATCAGTAGATAAAATTAATAAATCTATTTCCTCTGCTGACATACCTGCTTTTTCTAAAGCTTTTTCTCCTGCCTTCACTGCTAAATCAGCAGTGCTCATCTCAGGTCCAGTTTGATTTCTTTGTTTAATTCCAAGAGGTTCCATAAATTCACTAATATCTTCCCCAACAATTTCACTCATTTCATCAAGATTATAAGTGTTATCAGGTGCATAAGAACCTGTTGCTAATAGCTTTACACCCATTAAATTCACCTCTTTCTATTAGAAAATTATTTATATACCTAAATATGCTTTCTGAATATGCTCATTATCAGATAAACCTTCTACAGTATCTTCCATTTCAATTTTACCATTTTCAAGAACATATCCACGATCAATAATTTTCAATCCCTGCTGAACATTTTGTTCTGCAAGAAGGATAGAAACATTCTCTTTTTTAATTTCACCCATCTTTTTAAACAACTCTGTTACTAAAGAAGGCTGTAACCCCACTGAAGGCTCATCAAGGATTAATAATTTAGGATTAGACATCAAAGCTCTACCTAAAGCTAACATCCTCTGTTGACCCCCACTCATGGTTCCAGCTAACTGTTTTTCTCTTTCTTTTAAGATGGGAAATATATTGTATACAAATTCTAAATTACTTTCTGTTTTTTTCTTAGCATGTGGAATATAGGCTGCCCCCAGTTTCAAATTTTCTTTTACAGTCATTAATGGAAATAGTTCTCTTTTTTGGGGGACTAGAGCTATTCCTTTTTTCACTATCTCATGAGTTTCTAGATCTCCAATTTCTTCTCCATCAAATTTAATACTTCCTTCTCTGTTATCTACCAAGCCCATAATTGCTTTGATCAAGGTACTTTTACCAGCACCATTAGAACCGAAAATACTAACCGCTTCTTCATCTTTAACTTCCAAGGATAAATCCCAGATTACCTGAATTCTCCCATATGATACATCTAGATTATTTATTTCAAGCATGTTATTCCTCCCCCAGGTAAGCAGCGATAACTTCTTTATTTTCAGATACTTTACTATATGGGCCTTGTGCAATTATTTCACCTTGATTTAAAACTATAACTCGGTGAGTAAGTTCTTTTACCACTTTCATTATATGCTCAACTACACAAATAGCCATATCTCTTTTCTGCAGTTCTTTGACTATATCCATCAATTCCCAGGTTTCATCACTTGTAAGTCCTGCCATGATTTCATCTAAAAATAATACTTCCGGTTCTGAAGCTAAAGCCCTACCTAATTCTACCTTTTTCAATTCTAAAACTGTTAACTCATCCACGCTTTTATTTACATTTTTCAAATTCAAGAAATCGCATATTTCCTGTGCTGTAGAACGAGCATCTTCTAATTTATCACCTTTACCAAATAAAGCACCCACCATTATATTTTCAATGGCTGAGAAATTTTCCAGAGGACGGACAATTTGAAAAGTTCTGGCAATACCCAAACGATTTCTGATATGAGCTTCTTTTTTAGTCACATCTTCGTCATTAAATAAGATAGTTCCTTCATTAACACGTAATGTTCCTGCCATTAAATTAATGACGGTTGTTTTACCAGCTCCATTAGGTCCTATAATACCCAGGATTTCTCCCTTTTCAACTTCAAAAGATAGATCATTTACAGCAATTAAACCACCAAATCTTCTTACAATATTATTTGCCTTAAGTTTGGGCATTGTTATCCCCCCCAACTATACTACTCTTTAACAATTTATTTTTAATTGGAGTATATACTCCTTGTGGTAAGAATAAGACCACAACTACTATAATAATTCCATATACTACTAGATGGCCATAAGGCATTATCAATTTTAGATATTCTGATATTAATCCTAAAATCAAAGCACCTATAATAGGGCCATTAGTACTATATATTCCACCAACTAGAGCCATTGCTAATGGCAGTAGTAAAAAGTT
>CAJXKY010000075.1 GCA_913055675.1 uncultured Halanaerobiales bacterium | reverse complement strand
TCAACGTGTCCTATCGTACCAATATTTAGATGTGGTTTTGTTCTTTCAAATTTTTCCTTAGCCATTATATTCATCTCTCCTTTGTTAATATTGTAACACCGCTTGAATAATTTTTAATTTATATATAATTTATTAAATTTAAATGTCATGTTTTTCAAGAAAATCTTCCATTTTCCTCTTTACTCTCTGTAAAGCGTTGTCTACAGATTTTACATGTTTATCCAAAGTATCAGCAATATCTTGATAAGATTTACCATTAAGATATTCCTGTAATACATTGAATTCTAAAGTACTTAACATCTCACTAATTTGATTTTCAATAAGATCATATGTTTCTTTACTAACAAATAATTCTTCAGGGTTGTTAAGTTTTGTTCCTTTTAATATATCAAGTAATGTTCGGTCTGACTCTTCATCATATATTGGTTTATTAAGAGAAACATACGAATTTAATGGTTGATGCTTTTGTCTTGTTGCAGCTTTGATAGCTGTTATAATTTGTCTGGTAATACACAATTCTGCAAAAGCCCTAAAAGAAGCTAAACGATCAATTTTGTAATCTCTTACAGCTTTGTATAAGCCAATCATGCCTTCTTGGACAATGTCTTCTCTGCCTGCGCCGACAAGAAAATAAGATCTTGATTTAGCCAGTACAAAATTTTTGTACCTTTTAATTAAAACTTCCTGTGCTCTAGAATCCCCATCACGAATAATCTTGATTAATTCATCATCACTTAACTGGCTATAATCCTGATAATCTACTTCTTGGGCATTTGAGTCCAACCAGAATCCCCCCTTATGTAATTCATTAATATTATACTGTCTAAAACATTTTTAGTCAAGTATTATATAATATTCCTTTGTCGATTGATCTCAAATAAAATTACACCTGTAGCAACTGATACATTTAAAGAACTAAATTTATTTTCCATTGGAATTTTTATTAAAAAATCACATTTTTCTTTAGTTAGTCTGTTTAAGCCACTACCTTCATGTCCTACTACTAAGGCAAATTTCCCTTCAAAATCCTGGGTATAATAATTATTTTCTGCTGAAACATCAGCCCCTGCTATCCAAAAATAATTGTCTTTTAATATTTCAATGGTTCTATTAATATTTACAACTTCTACCAATCTCATATGCTCTATCGCACCTGCAGATACTTTATCTACTGTGGTTGTAATTCCACAGGCTCTATCTTTAGGATAAATTATAGCATCTACTCCTGCTGCATGAGCTGTTCTAATTATTGCTCCGAAATTGTGAGGGTCTTGGATATGATCAAGAATTAATACTAAAGGATCTTTTTCAAGATTTGATAAATAATTAATAGTATTTTTTAAACCATAAGTTTGTATATCAGAGGCCAAAGCAATAACCCCTTGGTGAGAATCAGTTACTGCTTTTTGATTTAATCTATATTTTGTTAAAAAAACAATTTCAATTCCTTGTTTTTCAGCAAGATTAATAATTTGTTTAATTTTATCTCCTCTAAGTCCTTTTTGCAAATATAAACCTTCAATATTTTTACCATCTTTTAATAACTCTATAACTGGATTTCTACCTTCTACATGTCTCATTTATTATTGTTTCTCCTTAATTTTATCTATTTTCCCACATGATAGATCGCCTTCTGGACATTCTCCATCAGTTTCACAAGGAGGACCAGCATTTTCAAATATTACAGGTGCTACTTTTTTAACTTCCTTCAACATCTGGCGAGCCAAAATTCTAATTTCCCATTGGGCCCTGTTACAAGTTCTCAATCTTATAAAATGCATTAAAGAACGAGCATTATAAGAGATTACTATATTAGTTTTGATTGTGGGAAGAATAAATCTAGCATCTTCTTTAGGAATTCCCATCTCAATTAACTCAAGATATGTATCTTCTAAATCTTCCATTTTATCTTTAAACATTTTGTGTGCTTTTTCATTCTTTTTAATTTTAGGGGGGATAATATAATCAAAATTGTCTTCAGTTACATATCTTTGAGACCTTTGACTATATGAAGTTCCTATTCTTTGTCTTACAATTTGATGTGAAGTAACTCTACTACACTGTACATGGAAGAAAAAATAGGTGTGTTCTAAAGTAGAAGTATGTCCCATACCTACAACTTTTCGAACTAAGTCTTCAACTTTTTCTCTAGACATTTCTTCATTCAGTTGAGCCGCCCCTTTTTTGGAATAACATAATCGAGCAGCAGTAGCTACATTTCTTTCAGGATTATCTGTATAATCAATTAATTCAGCTTTAGGTTTTACTTCCATTTTGGTCCCCCTCAGTTAGTTAATTTCCCATTCAGTACCACGCGGTGTGTCTTTAACTTTTATTCCCATTTCATCTAAATCATCTCGTAATTTATCCGCAAATTCCCAGTTTTCATTTTCTCTGGCTTCTTCTCTAAGTTCTAAAATGTAATTAACTAATTCGTTAAATTTATCAGATTTGTTTTCTTCTTTTTCACCTTGCAATGTTAAACCTAATATATCCACTAACTCCATATATATATTGTAAACCTTTTTTAAATCATTATACAACTGTTGGGTGAGAACAAAATTAGAAACATTTATCACTTTGTTTATTTCTGTGGCAATTTCATGTAATACCCCAGTTGCTAAAGCAGTATTGAAATCATCATCCATTGCATCTAAAAATTCTTTTTTCTTTTTCTTTACTTTTTCATATAGTCCAACATCTTTTTCTATATCTTTAAAATCATATTTACCTTTTAATACGTTTTCTAGAGAATTTTTGGTATTAATTAGCTTATTTAAACTTGTATTTGTACTTTCAATTTCCTTATCACTGTATTCTATTGGACTTCTATAATGTTTAGTTATAACAAAATACCTAAGTTGATCAGCTGTATACTTCTCTAATAGCTCACGAGTAGTGTAAAAATTGCCGAGCGATTTGGACATCTTGTCCCCGCTCATATTTACTGTACCATTATGAAGCCAATATTTCACAAATGGTTTAACACCACTATAAGCCTCAGACTGAGCTATCTCGTTTTCATGATGAGGAAATATTAGATCTGTTCCACCACCATGAATGTCAAAAGTTTTTCCTAATTCTTTAAGTGACATAGCAGAACATTCAATATGCCATCCTGGCCATCCTCTACCCCAAGGACTATCCCAGGCAATTTCCTCTGATTCATCAACTTTTTTCCAGAGTGCAAAATCCAGTGGGTTTTCTTTATCACTTTCCACCTTTTTCCTGGTTCCAGCAATCATTTCTTCTAGATTTCTACCGGATAGCTTACCATAATCTTCAAACTCTTCAACTCTAAAATATACATTTCCATTAGTTTCATAAGCAAAACCCTTATCTATTAAGGTTTGAACCATTTCCTGAATAGCATCAATATTCTCAGTAGCTTTGCAATAATGGTCCGCTTTTTCAATATTGAGGTTCTCTAAGTCCTCTAAAAAAGCTTTCGTATACTTATATGCTAAAGCCATCGGCTGCATATCTTCTAATTCTGCTCTTGCTATAATCTTTTCATTAATATCGGTAAAATTTGATATATAAGTTACTTTATAGCCCTTATATCGCAAGTATTTTCTGATTACATCATAATTAATTGCTCCACGAACATGTCCCAGATGAGAATAATTTTGAACTGTTAAACCACATACATACATTCTAACTTTATCATCCTCTACCGGATCAAATTCTTCTTTTTGGCGACTTAAAGTGTTATATACTTTTAACAATTTTGGGACACTCCTTTCTTTAGGAAAACTCCTCCCCTGAGCAGGGAGAAGTTTTAACCGTTCTTAATTATCATTGCTCATTGCAAGAGCATTATCTAATCTTTTATAAGTTTCTTCTTTTCCTAAGATATATATTACATTTTTCATCTCCGGGCCAGAATCAAGTCCTGTTAGTGCTAATCTGGTCGGATGATAAACTGTTCTTCCACCCACCGGTAATTCATTAATCAATTCTGAAAATATATTACTGATTTTTTCAGGAGTAAATTCATCTATTTCTTCTATTTTTTCCTTGAGTGAATCAAAGACTAATTCTACTCCTTCTTCATTAAATTCTTTAATCGCTGCTTCTTTATCTTCAAATTCTAGCTCTTTGAAAAATAATTCTGCTTCTTCTGGAAGTTGTGCTAAATAGTCCACACCAGTTCTAGAAACATCAATTACTTTTTTAAGCCATTGATAATTATTTTCTACAAATTCATCATCAATAAAACCTGCGTCTTTTAAAAATGGGATGGAAAGTTCAACTATATAATCCAAATCTGATTCCCGGATATATTTCCCATTAACCCAATTTAATTTTTCTATATCAAAAACTGCAGCACTCTTATTGATATCTGTTATCTCGAAGTTTTCAATTGTTTCTTCCTTACTCAATATTTCATTATCTTCAGGAGGTGCCCAACCTAAAAATGACAGAAAATTAAATAATGCTTCAGGTAAATATCCTTTTTCTCTATATTCCCCTATATAAA
Organism: uncultured Halanaerobiales bacterium; assembly: GCA_913055675.1. Lineage (GTDB taxonomy): Bacteria > Bacillota > Halanaerobiia > Halanaerobiales > M55B127 > M55B127. The sequence goes on along the minus strand of CAJXKY010000075.1, from coordinate 3,181 downwards.
CATCATCATCTTTACTTCTCTTTTTAAGTTTAGCACGATTACTATCTAATATTAATGGTAGATGAGCAAATTTAGGAATATCAAAATCTAATGCCTCATAAATCAAAATTTGTTTAGGAGTATTAGATAGATGATCTTCACCTCTAATAACTTCAGTAATCTCCATTAAAGCATCATCTATTACTACTGCAAAGTTATAAGTGGGCATTCCGTCAGATTTAAAAATAATAAAATCATCTAAAACTGAAGAACTGAAAGTAACATCTCCTCTAATTACATCTTCAACTACTACATCTCTTTCTTCTTTTGGTAGTTTAAATCTAATTACCGGTTCTCTACCTTCTTTGATATATTCTTTTTCTTCCTCTTTACTTAAATTACGGCAATGACCATTATATTTAGGCATTACTCCCTTTTGTTTTGCTTTTTCTCGCATCTCCTCAAGTTCTTCTTCACTACAATAACATTTATACGCTTTCCCTTTTTCTAATAACTTTTCTGCATAAGCTTGATAGATATCAAGGCGTTCGGACTGACGGTAAGGACCATATTCTCCTCCAACACCTGCACCTTCATCAACATCAAGACCTAACCAATCAAGTTCTTGGATTATAATATCTTCAAATTCTTTTGTTGATCTTTCTTTATCAGTATCTTCAATTCTTAAAACTAGTTCCCCATTATTTTTTCTAGCCCACAACCAGTTAAAAAGAGCTGTTCTCATATTACCAATATGAATTTTACCTGTAGGACTAGGGGGAAACCTAAGTCGCATATCACTCACTTTAAATTCCTCCTCAACATATTAATTATCACAATTGTTTTTAAATTTTATTATTTAAATAACACTAGTACCAATTGCAAGTTGTTCAGGACCATCAACTAGTGCATGTCCAAACTTACCAAAAATTGCTACAGATACATATTCAGGCCCTCTTACAACAGCTATTTTAAAACCTCCACCCAAACCTGGGTTAATTAATGCAAGTTGACTGTAAGCATCTTTAACAGCATTTGAAACTGCAGATTTTTCGCGGGAATTTTCTGAGATAACTCCACGGGCTATAGCAGCAACAGTTGTACTTTCCCTAAGTTTTACAGGTAATTTTTCCGCATTAGCTCCAGTCTGAGTGATTGCACCTTTATATCCATAACTACTTATTTTTTCTAACCAGTATTCTTCATATTCTCTACTTCTAGTCATTGCTAGATAAATTGCTGAGCTCTCAGGATTTATATTCTTTTTCTCTACTTCAAGTTCTTCTTCATCTTTCATATATCCATAAACTATATCATCCGCTGTTATAATACCAACTAATTCATCATCTTGGTTTAAGACCGGCATTCCACCAATTTGGTTGTCTGATAATATTTTTGCAGCTTTCTGGACAGTGTCTAACTCTTTAATAGTAATAATATCTTCAGACATATATTTATCTACATTATCATTGAGTTGGTCATTATTCATTAAATCTCCATCAGTTAAAACTCCTACAATATCATCATCTTCTACCACTATTAGTCTACCTATTTTATTTAAGGATAATATCCTTTCGGCTTCCATAACTGAAGATTCTACTTTTATAGTTATTGGATTTTTAGTCATAATATCTTTAATTAACATAAATTTTCCACCTTCCTCAATACTAAATAATAATTATTTGTTTTCTTGCAATAATACTATTGCCTGTGCACCTATACCTTCAACCCTACCAATAAATCCTAAGCCTTCGGTAGTAGTAGCTTTAAGATTTAAATGGGTAGTGTTAATTTTCAAAATATCACTCAGATTATTTTCAATTTTATTTTTATATTTTTTTATTTTGGGCTCTTGAGCTAACACAACTATATCAGCATTTACCAATTTGTAATTATTATTAAACATGATATTTACAACAGTGTCAAGTAATTTAATGCTCCTAATATTTTCATATTTTTGTTCAGTATCAGGGAAAAGATCTCCTATGTCACCTTTACCCATTGCCCCTAAAATAGCATCGATTAGAGAATGAATTAATACATCAGCATCTGAATGCCCCTTTAAACCATATTTATAATCAACCTTAATTCCCCCAAGATATAAAGGACCTTCATCAACAAATGGATGCACATCGAAACCAATTCCTACTCTCATTTTATTCTCTCCTACTCTTTAGAATTTCTTCAGCAATAGTAAGATCAATTTGAGTTGTAATTTTAATATTTTCATATGAACCTTCTATTATTTTTACTTTTTTATTCATAAGTTCTATTAAATAAGCATCATCCGTAATCTTTTTATCAAAAAACTTGTTTTGATGAGCTTTTTTAATTAATTTATAATTAAAAGCTTGAGGCGTTTGAATAGTTACTAAATTTTCTCTATTCACAGTTTTAACAACATAATTATTATGATCTTTTATTTTTATGGTATCTTTTACTTTAACTCCTGTAGTAATTGCTTTTTCTTCCTCTAGACTACCAATAATATTATTTATAATTTTGTCAGTAACTAAAGGTCGTGCTCCATCATGAATAATTATATAGTCTGCTTTATCTGAAGCAGCTTTTAAACCATTAAATACTGATTCTTTTCTTGTTTTACCGCCAACAACAGTTTTAATTTTGTTTTTTTTGCCACCTAATAAATTTAAAATGCTGTTTTGAAAGTGTTTAATTTCTCCTTCTTGTAGAACCACCAAAACTTGTTCTATAAAAGAATTGTTTATGAATTTTTTTAATGTATGATAAAGTACTGGTTTCCCGTCTAAATTAATATATAGTTTGTTTTTACTCATGTTCATCCTGCTTCCCATACCGGCAGCAGGAATAATTGCGGTAATATACATCTGTTAACTCCTTTTTGATATTTAATTAGCTCTTTTGATCAATTACTAGCCTTAGGTTTAGCAAAAATCATTCTCCCTGCAGCAGTTTGCAAAATACTTGTAACCATCACAGAAATATCTTGATCCATATAGTCAATTCCATTATCGACTACTATCATTGTACCATCATCGAGATAACCGATCCCCTGTCTGTCTTCTTTACCCTCTTTAATAACTTTAACATCCATCTCTTCACCGGGTAGGACAACTGGTTTTACAGCATTAGCTAGCTCATTGATATTTAGAACAAAAACACCTTGTAATTCAGAAACCTTATTGAGGTTAAAATCATTTGTGACTATTTTTGCTTGATA
>CAJXKY010000074.1 GCA_913055675.1 uncultured Halanaerobiales bacterium | reverse complement strand
GATAGCTCAGTTGGTAGAGCAGGTGACTGTTAATCATCTTGTCGTAGGTTCAAGTCCTACTCGGGGAGCCATTTTTTATTATAATAATTATTAACGCGGGGTGGAGCAATCTGGTAGCTCGTCAGGCTCATAATCTGAAGGTTGTCGGTTCGAATCCGGCCCCCGCAACCAAATTTATTTAGGTGGTTTTTTTGCTTATAATTATTGCAACTATAATAATTATGTATAGCATTATTATTTTATTAGGTTATTATAATTTATTTCCTATGGATCTTGATGATTATAATATCGTAGCTAAAAATATTTTATATATAGGTTTTTTTATTTTATTTCTAGGTATTTTTAATTTTTATAGAGATCTTGATATATTTGCAATATTTATGTCTATCATAATAATTGTCTTGTTTATAACAAAAATTCACCAAAACATTAATAAATAAATGCATTTTATAACCGTCACTTTGTGGCGGTTTTTTTACTTTAATATAAAAAATGTTAAATATACCCTTGAATTTTGTTATAAAAATAGTATTATATAATTAGAAGGTCAAAAAAAGTCAAATAAAGAGGGATATAATATGTCTAGTCTTTCAGATAAAATAGAAAAATATTTAAGAAATTTAATAAAAAGATATGAAGGTGAAGTTGAAATTAAAAGAAATAGACTGGCAGATGATTTTGACTGTGCCCCTTCACAGATAAATTATGTTTTGGATACTCGCTTTACTGTTGAGAGAGGATATATAATAGAAAGTCGTCGAGGCGGTGGAGGTTTTGTAAGAATTATTAAAGTTAAATTAACCTCAGAAAATGAAGCGATGAAAAATATTATAAAACAATTAGAAGGTCCAATTAAACCAAAAGAAGCTAAAGGTATTATTAAAAGATTACATGAAAATAATTTGATTAAAAAAAGAGACAGAATATTAATAGAAGCAGCAGTTAGTAAAGATTCTATAGGGTTTGAAAATGATGATAAAAATCTTATTCGAACACAAGTCCTTAAAAATACTCTGAAAGCTATATTTAAATCGTAGAATTTGAAAGGAGGATTTATATGCTTTGTGATAAGTGTAAGAAAAATGAGGCTTCTATACACATTACGAAATATGTAAATGATGAAAAGTCAGAAGTGTATTTATGTGAAGAATGTGCAAAAGAAACCGGTCATATAGATGAGAATGATGTGTTTTCGTTCAAAAATTTAATTGCAGGTATTTTAAATCCAGATACAAAGGATTATGAATTTCAACAAGGAGAAGTTTTGAAATGTGAAAATTGTGGATTAAGTTATAAAGAATTTGTTAAAGAAGGAAAAGTAGGTTGTGCTGATTGTTATGATACGTTTGAGGATAATTTGCTTCCTTTAATAAAAAGAATACATGGAAGCGAAAAACATATCGGTAAGGCTCCTGAAGATATGCATAAATATTTAAGAGTGAAAGAAGATATCAAACAGTTAAAAGAAGAAATGGAGCAAGTAATTGAAGAGGAAAATTTTGAAAAAGCAGCAGAATTAAGAGATGAAATATATGCCCTGAAGAAAAAGATTGGGAGTGATTAACAATGTTCAACAAAAATAATATTACATTAAGTTCCTGGATAAAACAAAAAGGGAATGAAGATCAAATAATATTAAGTAGTAGAATTAGATTAGCTAGAAATTTTAAAAAAATTCCTTTTCCAGGTCAATCTAAAAAAGAGCAATTAGATAAGGTAGTTTCGAAAATGAAAGATATTTTGCTTAATAAAAATTTAAAAATTAATGGTGAAAATTATAAATTTAACTATATAGAAATTGAAAATGTATCTCCTGTAAAAAGGAATATGTATGTAGAGAAGAATCTTAGTAGTCCCGAATTTGTAAAAAATGGTTACGGGAAAATATTATTTTATGATCAAGATGAAAAGATAAGTATTATGGTGAATGAAGAAGACCATCTTAGAATACAAATACTTTTACCAGGATTGCAGATTAATAAAGCATGGCAAATTGCTGATAAAATAGATGATATTATTGAGCAGAACACTGAATACGCTTTTTCAAAAAAATGGGGATATTTATCAGCTTGTCCCACTAATATAGGAACTGGTTTAAGAGCTTCAGTAATGGTTCATTTACCAGCTTTAAATTTAAGTGGAAATATTAATAATTTGTTTGAAGTTGTCGGTAAATTAGGTCTAACAGTTAGAGGAATTTATGGTGAAGGAAGTGAATCTTCTGGAAATATTTTTCAAATATCAAACCAGATAACTCTCGGTAGCAAAGAAGAAGATATAATAGATAATTTAGCAAGTGTAACAAAGCAAGTAATAAATCAAGAACAAACTTCTAGAAATAGATTATTTTCTGAAAGAGAAGTTTTTATTAAAAATAAAATATTAAGATCATATGGAAAATTGAAATATGCATATAGTATATCGACTAATGAGGCAATGGAATTATTGTCATATGTGAAACTTGGTATGGAAATGGGTATAATCAAAGAAATTGATTCATTATTGCTAAAAAAATTATTTATATTAATTAGACCTGCCCACCTCCAAAGTCTTATCGGAAAAGAAATTAACTCAGAAGAAAGAGATATTAAAAGAGCTGAGCTAATTAAAAATGAACTTAATGTAAAAGGAGGAAAAATATAATGTTTGGAAAATTTACTGAAAGAGCTAGACGAGTAATAGCAATGGCAGAGGCAGAAGCCAAAAAACTTAATCACAATTATGTAGGAACTGAACACATTTTATTGGGTTTAGTAAAAGAGAAAAAAGGAATTGCAGGGAAAGTACTCTCAGAACAAGCTGATTTAAATGAGAGTCAAATTATAGATGTGATTAAATCCATAATTGGAGCTGGACAAAATAAAGTAGAGGGTTCAATTAGTTTAACACCGAGGAGCAAAAAGGTATTGAACTTATCCATGGAACAGGCTAGGAAATTAAATCATAGTTATATAGGTACAGAACACATTCTATTAGGAGTAATTTCTGAGGGGGAGGGTGTAGCAGTAAGAATTTTACAAGAGCTTGATGTGGAACTAGAAAAGGTTAAAAAAGAAATATTAAATATATTAAATGATGGAAACCAAAATAATACTAAAACCGAAGAAAGTGATACCCCTGAATTAGATAAATATAGTAGAGATTTAACTAGAATGGCCTCAAAAGATAAACTAGATCCTGTTATCGGTAGAGGCAAAGAAATTGAAAGAGTAATTCAGGTTCTTAGTAGAAGAACCAAAAACAACCCGGTGTTAATAGGTGAACCCGGAGTTGGTAAAACTGCAATAATAGAAGGTCTGGCTAAAAGTATAGCCGAAGAAAACGTACCAGAAATCTTGATTGGTAAGAGAGTTGTTGCATTGGATTTAAGTTCCCTTGTAGCAGGGTCAAAATATAGAGGAGAATTTGAACAAAGATTAAAAGCTGTAATGTCCGAGATAGTAGAAAATGGTAATGTAATTTTATTTATTGATGAGATGCATACCTTGGTGGGAGCAGGTGCAGCTGAAGGTGCAATTGATGCAGCGAATATATTGAAGCCCGCTCTAGCAAGAGGTGAACTACAGGCAATAGGTGCAACAACTTTAGATGAATATAGGAAATATATTGAAAAGGATGCAGCTTTAGAGCGAAGATTTCAGTCAATAATGGTGGAAGAAAATTCTACTGAAGAATCTATTGAAATATTAAAAGGATTAAGGGACCCATATGAAGCTCATCATAAAGTTAAAATTACTGATGATGCAATTGAAGCTGCTGTAAATTTATCTCATAGATATATTGCAGATCGGTTTTTACCTGATAAAGCTATTGATTTGATGGATGAGGCGGCTTCTAGGGTTAGATTAAAAAACAATACAAGACCAAATGAACTAAATGAAATAAACGAAAGAATTGAAGAATTAGAAAAAGAAAAAGAAGCTGCTGTTAAAAATCAAGAATTTGAAAAAGCTGCCGAACTTAGGGATAAAGAAAAAGAATTAAAGGAAGAGCTTAAAGAAATTAAAGAAAACTGGAAACAAAAGAAAGGCCGTAATGATATGGTGGTGCAAACGGAAGATATAGCACAAATTGTTTCGAGTTGGACCGGTATTCCAGTTACCAAACTAGAAGAAACTGAAACTAAGAAACTATTAAAACTTGAAGAACATCTTCATAAAAGAGTAGTAGGACAGGATGAAGCAATCAAAGCCGTATCAGAAGCTGTTAGAAGAGCCCGGGCTGGTTTGAAAGATCCTAAGCGTCCAATCGGTTCATTTATTTTTCTTGGGCCGACAGGTGTAGGTAAAACTGAATTAGCAAGGACTTTAGCGGAATCAATGTTTGATGACGAAGAAGCAATGATAAGAATTGATATGTCTGAGTATATGGAAAAACATTCTGTGTCCCGTTTGGTTGGTTCTCCCCCAGGTTATGTTGGTCATGAAGAGGGAGGTCAACTTACAGAACCAGTCAGAAGAAGACCTTATTCTGTAATTCTATTTGATGAAATTGAAAAGGCTCACCCTGAAGTATTTAATATTTTACTTCAAATTTTAGATGATGGTGCTTTAACTGATTCTCAGGGTAGAAAAGTAGATTTCAAAAATACAATAATTATTATGACTTCTAATGTGGGAGCTAACTATATTAAAAAACAATCTCGACTAGGTTTTGCTACAGAAAATAATGAAAAAGAAGAATATGAGAACATGAAAGAGAATGTTCTTTCGAAATTAAGAGATACATTCCGCCCCGAATTTTTAAATAGGCTCGATGAAACTATTGTATTTCATTCTCTTAATAAAGATCATATTACAAAAATTATTGAAATCATGATTAAAGAACTTCAGGAAAGATTGGATGAAAAAGAAATAAAAATTGATATAACTAAAGATGCAAAAATGCAGTTAATAGAGGAAGGTTTTGATGCTGAATTTGGAGCAAGACCTCTAAGAAGAGCTATTCAGAGATTAGTAGAAAATAAGTTATCAGAACAGATATTAAGTGGAGATATTGATGAAGGTGATAAAGTGATAGTAGATGAGAAAGAAAATGAATTAGTATTTAATAAAGCTAAATAGGTATTAATAGAACCCAGCTTTAGCGCTGGGTTCTAATCTTGTAATAATGACAAAAAAATGGTATAATTATAATACTTAGATGATTAGAATTCCTTAAAAATGGAGAGTTATAATGGCAAAAAATAAAAAAAGATATATTTGTGATAACTGTGGTTATAAAACTGAAAATTGGATGGGCAAATGTTCAAATTGTGGTGAATGGAATTCCATTAGAGAAGTAACTTCTGAGGAAATAAAAAGTACTTCTAATCATAGGGATGATGAAGTTAAATTACCTAAAATTCAATCTCTTGATAAAATAACAGGGTCCGAAAAGAGCCGTTTTACTACTTCATTGACAGAACTAGATAGAGTTTTGGGCGGTGGTATTGTTGAAGGGTCCTTAATTTTAATAGGAGGTTCTCCAGGAATTGGTAAATCCACCTTGATTTTGCAGGTGGCTTTCCTTTTGGCTAAACAAAATAAAAATATTCTTTATATTACAGGGGAAGAATCTGTAAATCAAGTAAAGATGAGAGCTGAAAGGTTGAACACCGTTCATGAAAATATATTTATATTATCTGAGATAGATTATAATAAAATTAATAAAGTAATTAGTAAAAAAGATTTTGATTTAGTTATAATTGATTCCATACAAACCGTAAAGCATCCTCAAATTGATTCTTCAGCAGGTAGTGTTAAACAGATTAAAGAAGTATCGTCTAGTTTATTTAGAACAGCGAAAGAAACTAACCTTCCCATTATCATAATAGGTCATATTACCAAAGAAGGAAATTTGGCTGGGCCAAAGGTATTAGAACATATTGTAGATTCTGTTTTACAGATGGAAGGGGATCAAAATTATTCTTACCGAATATTAAGAGGATTAAAAAATAGATTTGGTTCTACAGATGAAATGGGTATTTTTGAAATGAATTCAAAAGGACTCAAGGAAGTAAAAAATCCTTCGCAAATTTTCATAAGTGAAAGACCGCAAAATGCTAGTGGATCTATTATTGTTCCAATAATGGATGGTAATAGAGTTCTTTTAATAGAAATACAGTCTTTAGTAACTGATACTGCATATTCTACTCCCCAGAGAATAACGACAGGAATTAATAAAAAAAGACTGTCAATTTTATTGGCAGTATTAGAAAAGAAATTAGGCTTTAATTTTAAAATGAGTGATGTTCATGTAAATATCACGGGAGGTCTTTATGCAAGTGAACCTGCAATAGACCTTGGTATAGTATTTTCGGTGATTTCTAGTTTTAATGATTTTCCTGTTGATGCCCAAACTGCTGTTTTAGGTGAAGTTGGATTAACAGGTGAAGTAAGGGCAGTTAATTTATTTAATAAAAGAGTCAATGAGCTAAAAAAATTAGGTTTTAAAAATATAATTGTGCCAAAAGGTAATACAAAAAAGAGTAAATTTGATCCCGAGCTTAATATTATAAGCATTGAGAATCTGCAGGAAGGTTTAGATTTATTTTTTAATTATAAATAACCATAAAAAGGAGGCTGACCGGTGAAAGATCATGAGGAATGGTTAGATGAAGTTTTAGAGTTAATAGCTCCAGGAACACAATTTAGAGAAGGACTAGAAAATATTCTAAGAGCCCAAACTGGTGGATTAATAATTTTAACAGAAAATGAAGAGACAATTAAAAGTTTAGTTGATGGTGGTTTTGAAATTAACACCCCTTTGTCTTCTACCAATCTTTATGAACTAGGAAAAATGGATGGTGCCATAGTTCTTGATGAAGATGGAGAAGAAGTTATTTATGCAAATGCACTTTTGATACCAGATCCTTCAATAAGCTCTAGTGAAACCGGTTCTCGCCATAGAACTGCTGAAAGAGTAGCTAAACAGACTGGAAATCTAGTCATAGCTATTTCAGAAAGAAGAGACATAATCACCTTATATAAAGATGACAAAAAACATGTTTTAGAAGATATTAGAGTGGTCCTATCGAAAGCAAATCAAGCAGTTCAAACCTTAGAGAAGTACCGGAAAGTATTTGATCAGACTTTGATTAATCTCAGTGCATTAGAATTTGAAAATTTAGTAACGATTGCTGATGTTGTCACAGTTATCAAAAGGGCACAAATGGTATTAAAAATTGAAAATGAGATAGAAAGATATATTTTAGAACTTGGTAATGAAGGTCGTTTAATTAAGATGCAGCTAGAAGAGTTAGTAATGAATGTAGAAGAAGAAAATGAATTACTCATCAAAGACTATATTTCAGAAGAAAAGCTAGAAGAAGGAATAACTGCTGAAGAAATTATAGAAGAATTAAAAGAGCTTAATAAAGATGATATGCTCAACACCAGGGAAATCAGAAATATTTTAGGCCATGGTGGCAATGTTAATTCACTTGACCTCTTAATAGATCCAAGAGGATATAGAATATTAAGAAAGATTCCTCGACTACCAATGCCTGTAATTGAAAATTTAGTTGAAGAATTTGGCGATCTAAATGAAATCAATGTTGCTTCTTTAGATGAATTAGATGAAGTAGAAGGTGTGGGAGAAGTTAGGGCTCAAGCCATCAAAGATGGTTTAAGGCGATTAAGAGATCAGGTATTATTAGATAGACATATATAAAATGATTATAAAGGAAGGTTGATAATATGTTTGATAAGGGTGATAGAGTAGTATATCCAAATCATGGTGCAGGTACGATTGTAGATGTAGAAGTTAAAGAAATATTGGGTGAAGAAAAAAAATATTACATTATGGAACTACCTATAGGTGAAATGCGTGTCATGATTCCTGTTCATAAAGTCGAAGAAATTGGTATTAGAGATGTTATTGATGAAGAAGAAGCAGAAAATGTCTTCCATCTTCTAAAAGGTGAAAAAAGCAAAATGTCTCAAAATTGGAACAGACGTTACAGAGCTAATATGGAAAAATTAAAAACAGGAGATATTTATGAAGTAGTTGAGGTAGTAAGAAATTTAACTATTAGAGATATGGAAAAAGGGTTATCAACTGGTGAAAAGAAAATGTTGAGTAATGCACGGAAAATATTGATTAGTGAATTAGTATTGGCAAAAGATATGAGTGAAGAAAAAGTTGTCGAAAAGATTGATAATATCCTGGAAAATAACCCCAATGTTAATCAAGATGAAGATTAAAAAAGGGTGCAATAACATATTAGGATATAGTATTAGCAAGAGGGGGTGATATTTGATGCTGAAAAGGATAGTTAAGTTTATTTTTGGTATAATTGGAGCTATAATAGGATATAATAGTGTTGTTATGTTAGGTATTTCAGAAGAAATAGAATTCACCACAGATAATATAGGAACTTTTCTAGTTAGTAAACAATTTATTGGAATTATTATAGGTGCTATTATAGGTTATTTTTTAATATCTTTTTTATTAGAGAAATTA
>CAJXKY010000073.1 GCA_913055675.1 uncultured Halanaerobiales bacterium | reverse complement strand
ATCCAATTGGCAAATCATACCATTTTTGAAAAATATTCTAAAGATTAGGCCTGGAGTATGTCTGATTTTAGAAATTAGGTACAATAAAAGCAAACTTATCTATCTGTCTTATTTAAAGAGGTGTCAAATTCTGAGAATAGACGAGTATTTAAGAGCTAATTTAACTAACAAGAGGGAGGTAAAAAATGGGGAGTTGGGTAAAACAAGAGATAGGAAGAACTAAATTACTAAAAAGATGTTTTTTGTTTGCATGTACTACTCCGGTAAGAATAAAAGAGCAAATTTTATCTGATTTTGAAAAAGTGAAAAATCATAGACATGATGTATATGAGAGATATATAGTAATTGATGGAGAAAAAGATACTTAATTTTATTTCAAGTATATAGTGCTCCAACAATAACTGATATTACGTATATATTAAATGATGGTGAACTAGAGGAGATCATCTTTATAGGTACAACTTTTGGAATTCATGAAGATTTAAGGATTGGTGATATTGTTATACCCAACCAAGTATAGGCGTTAGAGGGGATATTAAAAGTCAATTTCGGTATTGAGTATTCATATCCGAATGAAAATTTTAAGGAAAAAATAAAAAGAATATTAGAAAATAATGGAGTAGAATTTTTTGAAAGGAAGAAAGTATCGGTTCCATCTACTTTTTTGCATCCAGATAAATCTAAACAGGACAAAGATGTTATAGCGCTAGAGATGGAATTTTCTTCTGCTTATTACTTTACAAATAAATTTAATATGAAACGCGCTGGACTTTTATTGGTTAGTGATATTGTAAATTATGATTTACTAGATGAACAGAACCTAAGGTATAAAAAAATTAAAAAAGCGTTTAAGCTAATTAAAAACGAATTAAATTAAATTCATAAAAATGGAAATTAATTAATGAAAGTTTCAATTTAAAGAATATACCAGGGCTTTCATATAACAAAATAGGATTGTATATGAAGTTTGGCAAAAAAAATAATAGATTGAATTATTATCTTTAGATTCACTATTTAAATTAAAGACTGCTATTAATATTTTAATGAAAATTTCAGATACAATATGTTGAACGAAACCGAGTATTTGCTATGGAGTTTAAATGCCTCTAATTTCTAAATAAATCTATACAAATCTCTAAAATAGTCGAGAATTTAATCCAGATAATTATCATTAGTCATATAATTTAAGATTGAGAACATAAAAATTGACATAATAATCCCTTGGTCTTAAATAAATTTTTAAAATTATCAAGGAACTACTATCTTAATAAATCATAGAGGAGAAGGCCGAATATTATATAAATTATCAACAGAAACCATATTACCTCCACACTTAGGACAAACAGTTAAATCTTTACCAGTTAATCTTAATAATAGATCCCGCCATGATTCTTTTGAGTTTGAATTATCAACAGATTTTATATATACCTTTAGCAAATATCTGCAAAACAATAAATTTCTTTTTCTATATCTGTGACATAAAATACCGTAATATCTTATTCTAACAAAGCGTTTAGGTAGGACATGAAGTAAAAATCTCCTGATAAATTCAAAAACATCAAGAGCCATATATTTCATTTTATCATTATCAGAGTAGTCCTTATATTTAAAAATTACCTTACCCTTTTCGATCTTAATAATTCTATGATTAGAGATAGCTACTTTATTAATGTATCGGCCTAAATATTCAATCACAGCCTCAGGGTTTGCAAAAGAAGGTTTAGAAAAGACAACCCATTTTTTAGAATAAAGGGAGTCAACTAAGCTTTGAAAATTACTATCTTTTTTAAGATAATCTATATTACCAGGAAAAGAGAGTTTATTGTTATTATATTTTTTTCTTAGACAAGCCATAAATTTACCTTTAAATAGAGATGAAATTACTTTTACTGGAAGAAAGAAATTATTTTTAGATGAAAGCCACTCTTTATTTTTCAAAGATAATCCACCACCAGTAACAATACAGTGGATATGGGGATGATCCATTAGATTTTGTCCCCAGGTATGAAGGATAGAGATAAAACCAATATTAGCATTTAGATATTTAGGATCAGCTGCAAGTTCTTTTAAAGTTTCACTAGAGGCTTTAAAAAGAAGTGTATACATTTCCTTTTTATTTCTTAAAACCAAGTCATTTAAATTATTTGGTATGGTAAAAACAATATGATGATATTGAATGGGGAGTAGGTCTTTTTTTCTATCTTCAATCCATTTTTCCTTAAGAAGACCCTGACATTTAGGGCAATGACGGTTTCTACAGGAGTTATATGAAATACGTAAATGTCCACATTCTTCACAAACATCGGTATGTCCTCTAAGTTTAGCCGTACGACAGGAGGTAATATCAGAGAGGACTTTTAATTGTTCAGGAGATAAACCATAAATATCAATATATTTTTGCCCATGTTCATTTAAGATATCAGCTAACTCAGTCATCGTAATCACTATCGATCATATCAAAGGGGCTTTTAACATCGATAATATCCTTATGGGTTAAGTGGATATACCTTGCGGTAGTTTTGGGGCTGGCATGTCCCAGCAATTTTTGAATATGAAAAATATCAATTCCTGCTTCCAGAAGATGGGTTGCAAAACAGTGTCTTAAGGTATGGACAGTAGCTTTTTTAGTTATTTTAGTTTTATTTAGATAATTTTTAAAGAAGCCTTGAATAGTTCTGGCAGAGATTGCTTTTGTAGAGGGTACTCCTGGGAAAAGCCAGTAATCTGGGCGATATTCTTTCCAGTAATTTCTTAAAAGAGAAAGATTATTTTGTGATAGTAAAGTGTATCTGTCTTTTTTACCTTTTGCTTGCCGAACACGTATCTGCATGTTTTTACTGTCAATATCTGTAATAGTTAAATTTCTTACTTCACTTATTCTTAGACCAGCTGAATATACAGTCGTTAAAATGGCTTTATGTTTTAAATTTTTGGCCACCTTAAAAATATTTCTAACTTCTGCTTTAGAGAGGATTACAGGTAGCTTTTTTTCTTTTTTCATTCGAGGAATTTTATCGATATTCCATTGTTGATTGAGAGTGTTTTTATAGAGGAACTTAAGGGCACTATGGTTAACATTAACATAAGAATGACTACATTTTTTAATTACGATAAGGTAATGCAAATAGTTACGTATTTCATCTGTGTGTAGTTGTTCAATTGGTTTTTGGTAATAGTCAAGAAATTGTTTGGAATATCTAAGATAAGCCTCAACAGTGTTTAAGCTGTAACCTTTTAACTCTAGATCTACTTTCATTGTTTCAAGTAACTTTAACATAAAAACTCATCTCCTTTTAACTAGTGATACTGATATTATATCAGTAAATATCAAAAGGAGAGTGTAGTTTATTTATTTAAAACCACCGCCTCTGGCGGTTTAGTTCAACATGGGATTTACGCGGACGACAAAAACTAGCCGCCTTGCCCTTCGGGACATTAACGTTGGAAATCCTAATAACGTTATTTGAAATTTTGCCTAATTTAAAGCAAAAAAACAGTGACTGATAAGCAAGTCACTGTTAGTGAAATTTAATTTTAAGCTTCTTACCTAACGCATTTGCTACTTTATCTAGAAATTCAATACTTGGATTATAATCATCATTTTCTAGACGAGAAATTGCGGATTATTTTGTTCCAATTTTTTCAGCTAATTCTTTTTGACTCAGATTATTTTCAATGCGATACCTAATTATTTGTTTTTTATCTCATACATTACTTCAAGATTATTATATTCTTTCTTTACATCTGGATTTTGCTTTAAAGTTTTTTTGACTTCATTATGATCCATAAGTTCCACCTCACTTTATTTTATTAAGCCTATTAAGATCTTTTTGTATTTCTCGTTGGGGATTTTTATTAGATTTTTTCTTAAATCCATGCAATAGGATAAAAACGCCTTCTTGATAATTGAAAAAGAAGATTCGAAATATATTGGAACTATGCTTAATTCGTAGTTCCCATAAATCATTATACCCCTTTAATTTTTTAATGTGTGGCATTCCTAAAATAGAGCCAGAAGAATTTAGTTATTGTCCTGTTTTACTTGCTCATTCAGAAAGAGATAATTGGACAGATGTAAAGTTAAGTAAACTATTTTTTAATAGGCTGAAATGTAATAAAAGCTTAAAGATATTAGAAAATGCTGGACATTTCCCGATTGAACAACCAGGTTTAAAACAACTAGAAGAGTATGCAATTAAATTTATTAGGGAAATAGTTAGCTAAACTCTCTGTATAATACATTTGATTCGAGCGATCTTTTTAATATAAGTATTTAAGCTATGTATTATGAAATTGAAACATTGGGGTATTGATTGAAGTAAGGTGATCAAAAAGTCTCGAAACCAAAATTTTTGGGGTGTTGGCATATTTTATTTGGGAGGAATTCCTCTCAAAATATGTTTAAAGGAAGTCTTTATTTACCGTTCTTAAAATGGTTTTTAAATCAAATACCTGAGAGATATTTATTTTGAAAAAGTGATTTTCCTGATTATTCATTATTAAAAATATATTTTTTGAATTTTTAAAGGTTACACAGATATAGAGAAAGAATTATAATATACCAACGTTGTTTTACAGTGGTTTCTAGTTAAGCTAAAAGCTTTAGCTATTCTTTAAGACATATTGTCAGACGAAAGTTTACAAATAGTTAGGTCAATTAATTTGGGCAGCAAAATTTATGCCAAGACCTTATGGGTATCAATAAGTTGAGAACTTTTAGGGCGTCATAAGAAGTCAAAAGCTAGATGTTATTTAAAGGAGACATTTGTCATATTTGAACAAAAACAAATTACAAAAGGGTTTCTATGTGAATATATTACTTATTTATAAAACGAAGACTGGATTTACGAAGAGATATGCAGATTGGATCGCTGAAGAAATCTGCTGTAAAAAAATTCCTTTTAAGAAAATGGATACAATTGAAATTAATAATTATGATATTATTATTTACGGAGCTGGTATGCATGCAAGACATATTCTTGGATCAAATAAATTTAAAAAGAGAGTTAAAAATTTGTGTCATAAAAAAATAATCGTTTTTTCAACAGGAGCATCACCATGTACAAAAGAGATAGTTGATATGATAAAAGAGAATAACTTTACTGAGAATGAAAAGAGAGAGATTGTTTTTTATTATTTTAATAGTGGCTTAAGTTATGAAAAGCTATAGTAAGATACTACAGTTAAAAAGAAACAAATCAAAATTAGAAAAAGGGATAAATTCTGCAATTTTAACATCATATGATCATTCTAAAAAAGAGGATATAAGACCTCTAAATTCTTATTTGAGAGAAATAATAAAATGATAGTTTGTAAAACTAATAAAGTAGATCCAAGAGTTAATTTTAATAATAATATATAATTGGTGTTAGTATAAAAGTTAGGGAGGTTAAAAAAATGGATATTCGAAAGCCTAATAAAGATGATGTAAAAGGGTTAATAAATTTATCTAAGAAATTTGCAAATGAATATGAATGGGCAAAAGAAATTCCGATTGGTAAAATAATTGATATCAAAGAAGCAAAAAAATGGTTGTTTGGAAATAATGTGTACAAAGTACTAGTTGCAGAAGAAGAATATATAGTAGGTTATGTAGGAATCAAAGAATATGAAGATAGTTACGAGGCTTCCATTTTAGTTGATTCAGATTATAGAGGGGAGGGAATAGGGAAGAGTTTAACAAATAAGATATTCAAAATGATACCAGAGGAAATTGAGGTTGAAGCATGGGTTGCTGATTTCAATAAATTATCTCTAAAAGTTACACCAAGAATAGGATTTGATTATAAGAAAAAGTTTTTAGAAAAAGACTTCATTCCTGGAAGAGAATTTTATGTTTACATATTTACCAGGAAAGGAGAAAAAAATATGTTATAGAATTTATCAGATAATATAGGATTTTTTATCATTAAAGGAAGACTAACTTTTGGGACGAAAAAGTGGAATTAGCATGAACGTCATTTAAAATGTATTTATCTATTTGAAAGTGGGTGTAATTATATGAATTCCAGTATTCTAGTAATACCAATTATTTTTATACGTTATATTATCATGAGAATTATAAATAAAGAGGCCCTGGGAAGAATAGGCTTTTTTCCTCCTACAGAAGGAAAAGAGCAAATTGCTTTTTATATTTATCAAATAACAACATTATTTTTACTGATATATTTATTCTTTACAGAAATAAAATTAACTACAATTTTAAATTATATGGGTCTAGTTATATTTTTAATAGGAATGTTATTGTATTTAAAGTCAATAATAGATTTTTCAAAACCACAAAAAAATGGAATAAATAAGAATGGACTTTATAAATGGTCACGGAATCCAATGTATGTAACTTTCTTTTTATATTTTCTTGGATGTAGTCTTTTAATAGATTCATGGGTTTATTTTACAATATTAATTGTATTTCAAATTTCTGTTCATTTTCTTATCTTATCAGAAGAAAGATGGTGTATTAAAGAATTTGGTGAAGAATATAGAAAATATAAGGGAAAAGTTAGAAGATATATTTAATAGGAGAGAATGTGCTGCTTTAAATAAATGAAGGTATCCTTTCACGCCAAATATTCGTTATATACTCTCTGTTGCAAAATTTACAAAGACCAAGTAAGGTAGTTTAGGCCCGGGAACTTTGGGCGAGAATTAGTCTCGAACTCCAGGTTTAGAGACTATTTTAAAAATAAACATCAAAATTGATTTTTGGAGAATATATATAAATATGATAAAAAAGTATACTGAATAGAAAAGTGATCTTATTAAAGAGGTTTTATAAGAAGCAGAATTTCAATAGTTCAAATTAAATTAGACAGTTTTATTTGAAATTGTAAGGAGGATTATAGATCATGATCAGTAAAATTACTGGGAAAAGCGTGGTAAAATTTGTTGGATGGGCTGCTATATTTGCAGCGATATCTCTAATATTAATGAAAGTAGTTTTTAGTTCACAAATACCTATGATTCTAGTTTGGCTAGGTTTATCTAGTGGTACATTTTGTTTATATTTGGGTTATTTACATGAAGATTCTAAAAATTAGAATTTATATAAAATGATCCTTGTGATAGAAACACTTAATATAACAGCATCTTGACGATATTCATTTATAGTGCATAAATGGAAAAAGGGAGTTTTTTATAAAAATTAAGGGTACATCAATATTGATTACAAATGAAGTTAGTAGAACAATTAGAGAGACTGATATTTTTACCCGCTGGAGTGGAGAAGAATTTATGATTTTAACTCCGGATACAAATTTAGAGTCAGCTATTAGATTAGCTGAAATGACTAGAAGAAATATTGAAATGGAATAAATTAATAAAGTCGTTCAGATAACCTGTAGTTTTGGGGTTACATGTTTTTAAAAAAAGATACCTTTAATAGTTTTGTAAAAAGAGCAGATAATGCTTTGTATTAAGCTAAAGAAAGTGGTAAAAAGTTGGTATTTATTGTAATTTCTGGGAGGGATAAAAGATGAGTAGAGATTTGATTTATGGTTTTATGATTGTATTAATAATAGGATTTATTTTATTTAATAGCTCATCAACTAAAGCACATCGTCCTCTAGATACAGATGAAGCTGGTACACGAGCCAATCCGATAATTGTTTCTGACCATAAAATATCATGGGCAGCCTATAATACCTTAGATAGTAACAAAGATGTTGATTATTATCAATTTGAAGCAGAAAAAGGTGATAATATATATGCTTCTTTAGTGATTCCAGTTATAGATCGTTTAGAAAACTTTAATCCAGAATTTGCATTGATTGGTCCAGGTTTGGATAATGATTATGCTGGCTTAGATTCAAGTGAAATTAAGAATAGATTAGAAATAAAGGATACTGAAGGTGTCATAGTGATAAAATATAAGGTCCAGCGTTCTGGAACATTTTTTGAACCGTTTACCCAAACTACTTACTGGGAGAAACAAGAAGCTACTATAAATGCTCCTGTTCAAGGAAAATATCATCTAGCGGTATTTTCGAATCAGAATTCCCAAGGAAAATATGTTCTTTCGATTGGAAGAAAAGAAGAATGGGGATTTCAAGATCTTTTCAGGTATCCTAAAATTTGGTGGGATGTTCGCATGTTTACAGAAAATGAAAAATCTACTTATGTAATAACAGGCCTGGTCGCGGCGGCTGCAATGTTTTTAATTTATAGAGTAGGTAAATGACCAATTCAAGTGATAATTGAGGTTTATTAGGCTAGATTTAATAGATGGATAATATTATTTTAACAGTATTTGAGATTAAATAGATATTAGTAAAATATTGATATTATTATTAATTGTAGTATAATATATGAGGTGGATAAAATAATATATTTAATATTTTTTGATGTCATCAGATATATTATTTTTTATTTTGTTATGTGAAATTATTTACTAATAAATTTTCGAACACTTAACTTTCGAATTAAATGAAGAGGGTAGGACAAATGAAAAAGAAATGTATGTATATAATAGGTTTATTATTTTTTTGGTTCACTTTGGATATGACAGGAGCTAAGATCGGAGAAATAATTCTTGTAGAAGCTGCCTGGAATACTATTGATGGAGTATGGTGGCTGATATTTTTGGCTTTATCTTTATTGTTTTTTTATAAAGACAAGGTAGGGAGGTACTTACTTTTAGGAATAAAGAGCAAAGAACCCACCCTTTTTTCAAATGGGTGATGAATATGCTCGGTTTTGATTTTGTCATAC
>CAJXKY010000072.1 GCA_913055675.1 uncultured Halanaerobiales bacterium | reverse complement strand
AAAGACCTCGAATTTGGTACTGGTGGGATGAGAAGTAAGATTGGAGCAGGAACCAACCGGATAAATAAATATACAATTAGAAAGGCTACTCAAGGTTTTGCAAATTATATCGTTAATTATTATGAAGAAGGTGGTAAGCAGTCGGGGATAGTAATCGCCTATGACCCACGACATAAGTCAGCTGAATTCGCACTTGAAGCAGCTTTAGTCATGGCAGCAAATAATATAAAAACCTATTTATTTGATAGCTTACGCCCCACTCCAGAACTATCTTTTGCAGTCCGTGAATTAAAGGCTTGTGGGGGGATTGTAATAACTGCTAGCCATAATCCACCGGAATATAACGGCTATAAGGTATATGGTCCTGAAGGTTGTCAGGCTGTTCCAGAACGGGCTCGAAAAATAATTGCAGAGATCAATGAAATAGATAGTTATACTATGGTTAAGACAATTGAGAAAAAAGAAGCTAAACAAAAAGAACTGCTTGAATATATAGGTGAAGATATAGATAGTAAATATATCGATGCAATGTTAGACAACTTACCGAAAAAAGAACTAACTGAAGAAAAAGGGGGAGATTTAAATATCGTCTATACCCCCTTACACGGTAGTGCTTATAAATTGACTGAAAGATTGTTAGATGAACTAGGGTTTGATAACTTATCAATAGTGGAAAAACAAGCTGTTTTTGATCCTGATTTTTCTACAGTTGATAGTCCAAACCCTGAAGAATATTCTGCTTTTGAGATGGCTTTGGAAGTTGCAGAAGATAAAGATGCTGATTTGATTATGGGGACTGACCCTGATGGTGATCGGATGGGAGCAATCGTAAAAGATGATCAAAATAATTATGTAGATTTAAATGGTAACCAGATTGGTATCTTAATGGCTGATTTTCTATTAAATAATACAGATGTACCAGACAATAGTGTTATTATTAAAACAATTGTTACTACAGAAATGATAAAAAAATTAGCTGAAGTCCATAACGTAGAAGTGATAGATGTCTTAACAGGATTTAAATATATAGGTGAATTGATGACAGAATTTGAAGAAAAAGGTAATAAGGAATTTATCTTGGGCTTTGAAGAAAGTTATGGTTATCTAATCGGAGATTATGCGCGAGATAAAGATGCAATAATAGCATGCGGCTTAACGGCCCTTATAGCGCTGTATTATAAAGAGCAAGGCAAGACCCTTTATCAAAGATTACAAGAGATATATGAGGAATATGGCTACTATAAAGAGGATTTAATAGCAATAAGGAGAGAAGGTAAAGAAGGTCAGGAAAAAATTACGGGAACTATCAAAGAATTAAGAGAAAATAGTGTTAAAGAAATTGCAGATAGAGAAGTTGTATTATGGAGAGATTTTCAAGAAGGTAAAGAATATGACCTGAAAGAAAATAAGGAAAAAGAAATTCACTTACCGGAGTCAAATGTTTTACAGTACTTATTACAAGATGAAAGTTTAATAACAATAAGGCCTTCGGGAACTGAACCTAAATTAAAAGTATATTTCGCAGTAAAAGATGAAACTGATAAAGCAGCTCGAGAAAAATTAGATGAAATCAAAACCAAATTTTCTGAAAGGGTTGAAGAAATAATAGACAATCTATAATAAATAATATAAAAGAGGAGGGTTAATTCCCTCCTCTTTTTTAGATAATTATTATTCTAGAGATTCAATGAATTCATTATATTTTTCTTGGTTTAGATAAACAAAGAAAATCTTTTTAAGTTGATATTTTAAATTGAGGTCTATAGCTTGTTTTTCCATTGCATTCATAAGTTTATCATCACTATCAATAAAATAAACATCTCTTTTCTTAAAAAAATCATAATTATTCATCCAGTTTTCTTTTATTTCTTTAGGATCATAGCTTTGAAGAACGTCTATCAATTCATCTTCATAATTTGCTAGTTCAATATAACCATTTTCCATTAAATAATTACCTAGTTCATTAGAGGTCATTTCTTCAGTTTTACTGGGGTCACCCTGAACCCAATAAGATAAATATATAAAACCACGCATTTCGTTGTTATTGATTTTAAACTTTATCGGGTGAGTAGTGTTCATTAAATGTTGATTTTCATAAGGGATTTCTCCTACGTTTTTTATTACAAAACCTCCGACAACTAAAATTAAGATTAGAATAAGTAAAGTTTTCCAATTGTTTTTAATAATTGACCAAACGAATTTGTCTCTCATTAAGCCATCCTCCTAACTTTATCAAAAATTTGCATCACCAATATTAAGTTTCTTTTAAATAGTTAAAAATCCTTTTTTTAAGTTCGAAAATCCTAATTTATAAAGGAAGGTAGATTAAATGATTAAATTATTGTATGGTCCACCTAAAAATGAAAACAATAATAAGATAAGTAATAAAGTTCTTGAATTAATAAAAAATAGTAAAAGTGAAAGCTTAGCCTATATTGCTCCTACTTATCAGATGATTAAAGATTTAAAAGATCAAATCTTTTCCCACTCTGAGATTGAGATAACAGGAACTACTAACTTTCTATTATTTAAGGGCTTCATAAACGAGGTCCTTAAAGATAGTACTCAGTTTAACCCAATTATAAGCCGAGTTCAAAGAGAGTTGATTTTAAAAGAAGTTACGGAACAATTAATTGAGGCTGATAAAATAACATATTTTGCTAATATTGCAAAATATCCCGGTTTTTATGAAGATTTTTTGAATTTAATAAAAGAAATATCACTTGAAAATGAAATCGAAAACAGCCATTTTCTAGAGAATATAGATAATCAGAAATTCGAAGAAATTTTTAAAATTTATAATAATTACTATACTTACTTAAAGAAAAATAACTTAAAAGACGATTATTTACAGTACAAAGCAGCTTTAAATAATTTGGAAAAGTCAAAAATGGTAGATAATTTGAAGTTCATCATAGTTGATGGTTTTCAGGATTTCAACCTATATCAAAAGAAAATTTTAAATAAACTATCTGAGCTTGGTAAAGAGGTTTGGGTTAACAGAAATTTTGAAAAAGATAGACCGGGTATTTATAATAATGAAGATGATTTAAATAAAAATTTAAATATTTCTAAAAAGGAAAAAGGCACTACTTTATCTTTAAATAACAATACTCTAGAACATCTTAGAAATAATTTGTTTACAATTGATTATGAAAAAAAGCCTTCTGAAGATATATTGAATATAATATCAGCTGAAGATGAAGAAATAGAAATAAGATATATTGCCCGTGAAATCAAAAGATTAATTCATGGAAAAGAAATTTCCCCTGATGATATTGGTTTAGTAGTGAAGAGTCAGGTAAAATACTATGAATTGATCGATGAGCTATTTAATGAATATCAGATTCCTTACTATACTTCAAATAGTACTACTTTTAAACAAACCGGACTTTGGATTCTAATAAATCATATCTTCGATGTAATTCAAAATGAATATGATAGAAAAAGTCTTATAAAGCTTGTAAAATCTAATTTTACTGACTTAGGATTACAAAAGGATGAGTTAGAAAAAATCCAGCTTAAAATATGGGATGACGGTATAATAAAAGGCCAGGATTTTTCATATATATTTGATAATGTAAAACAGGAATATCCCGATAAATTTAAAGTGGCAGTGAAGAAAATAATTAAATTTAAAAACAAAATTGACAAAGCAAATAGTTTTTCAGTTTACAGCACACAAATATTGGATTTTTTGGATTCATTTAATATAGTAAATTCAATTATAAATTTTACAGACCAAGATTTAATTATTCAAGAGCTTAAGGCCTTTGATCTTCTTAAAAATAGATTAGAGGAATATAATGAGATTATAACAGGTTCTTTACAATTTGAAGAATATGTTTATTGGTTTAAGAAAATATTTAAAGAAGAAATGATTTCAAATGATACAACAGAGAATATAAGCAAAGTCAAAGTACTTACTCCTTCCCAAGCACGCCGGAAAAGGTTTGATTATATGTTTATTCCGGGTTTATTAGAAGGGGAATTTCCAGGAGTAAATCGAAACAGATGGCTTGTTAAAGACAAGGAAAGAAAAATATTAGAAAATATGCAACTTAATATTAGAACTAAAAATGACTTACTTATTTTAGAAAGTTATCTTTATTATAAAAACATCCTAAATACAAACAAAAAACTATATTTAACCTATCCTACCTTAGGAGAAGGTGAAGGAGGAGAAATAATATCTTCTTTTGTAGAAGAGGCAAAGAACTTATTTAAAAAAGATACAATCAATAAAGTTCAGGTAAAGAGTTTTGATTTAGAAACTAATAATCTTTCTGAAATATATAGTTTAAAGGAATTAAAAGATTATGCTGTAAAAGAATTAGAAGAAAAAAGTTTGATTAATTTATTACCTTCTTACAAAATAGAAAAGTTAAGAGATTCTAAAGAATATAATAATGCTGATGGACTTCTTGATGACCCCGAAATCTTGCAAGAATTAAAAAAGCACTTCAGTAAAAATTATAGCTATAGTCCAAGTTCATTAGAAACTTATGTTCAGTGTCCTTTCAAGTTTTTCATTGAAAAAGTTCTGAAATTAAAAGAAATTAAAGAGCCGGAAGATAGATTAGAAGTTATGCAAATTGGGGAACTTTATCATAAAATACTATTTTATTATTTTACAAATCAATTCCCTGGTAGTTGGAGTGAAGAATTAGAAGAATATAAATCAAAAATAGTTGAATCAGCCCAAAGAATATTTTCTAATTATGAAGGGAAGAAGACTCTTCCTAAAGGTATCTGGAGAATTTATAGGGAAGAAATAATAGAAAACTTAAAACAACTGATCGAAAAAGAATACAAAAATGACTTTCAAACCTTACCTTTTAAATTGGAATATGGTTTTGGACTTCCAGCTAAATACCAGGATAGTATTGAAAATAGGGAGAAACCTGTAAGTATTGAATTAAATAATCAGTCCATAAAGCTAAAAGGTAAAATTGATCGAATTGACTGCCGAAGAAATAATGAAGATATTATAATTTATGATTACAAACTCTCCGACAAAAGAGGAAGAACTAAAGATTTCTTTGAATTTAATGAATTACAGATTCCGCTTTATATATTAGCTCTTCAGAAAATAATGCCTAAAAAACAGTTAATGGGTGGTGCTTATTATTCAGTACTAAAACTTTCAAAAAACGGAATATGGAAAAAAGAATTTGTAGATTTCTCACCTAAAACTAACCGCTCCTCAACAGTAATGAATGAGGGAAATTGGGAAAGGTATTTTCTTGATCTAAAAGATAAAATAGAAGAAGTAATTAATGGTATTAAAAGTGGAGACTTTAGGTTAGATCCTAAAGATTGTGATTACTGTGATGGGAGCAATATATGTCGTTATAATAAGATGAGAGTAGGTGATATAGTTGAGTGATTTTAATTATACTGAGGAACAACAGACTGCAATTAATGATTTAGATAATGATATAGTACTTGGTGCTGGAGCAGGTTCAGGTAAAACTAGGGTTTTAGTAAGTCGTTTTATCAATTTGCTGCGCGAGAAAAGGGCAGATGTAGATCAAATTATGGCTTTGACATTTACCAAAAAAGCAGCTGCTGAAATGCAAGAAAGAATTAGGGAAGAAATCACTAATCAAGAAGAAAAAGCAGATAAATTTATAGAAAAAAAGTACTGGTATGAACAGAAATTAAACTTAAATAGTGCAATGATATCTACTTTTCACTCGTTTGCAGCCAATATTTTAAGACAGTACCCTGTAATTTCAAAAGTGGATCCCGAATTTCAAGTTCTAGAGGAAAATGAAGCAGCTGAACTTTTAGATGAGACCATTGATGAAATTATTGAAAAAGGACTTAATGAAGAAAAGGAAAACGTAATGCACCTTGTTAGAACATATAGTTTGTATACTCTTGCTGATAAATTAAAATCAATATACTTTGAAATGAGAAAAGGTAATCTTGCGGTAGATGAGTTAATAAATTCCACATTTCAGTCTTTAAAGGAAGCTAAAGTTGAAAGAGATCATGAAAAGCAAAAGTTAATAAATGAAGTCGAATTGTTAATTAACGTATTTAAAGAAGAAGGTGCTACCGGCAAATCTAAGGAAAAAATGCAGGATCTGATAGCAGAATGGCCTGAACTTAAAGAAAAGATTTTAAAAGTACAAAGAATAGACCAGGAAATATTTAATGATATAGTAGGTATAAAGGATATTATAAAAGGCAGACTTTCTAATAATTTAAATGACAGAGCAAAAGAAATTAAAGACTTGGTAAAGAGTAAGGACTTTAAATCATATTTCATTATTGAAGAGGCTGAAAAGATTATTAGACCTTTAACTGAAGTGATTGAAGAAATAGAGACTCTTTACAGTAACAAAAAAGAAAGCAATAGTTATCTTGATTTTTATGATCTTCAGGATAAATTGATTAAGATTTTGAAAACTAATCCTGCTTTAACTGAAAATTTAAATGAACAGTATAAATATATTATGGTTGATGAGTTTCAGGATAACAATCCGGTCCAAGAGAAAATTATAGAAGAGTTAGGGAAAAATGAGAACATAAATATATTTTTAGTAGGAGATCCTAAGCAGTCTATTTATAGGTTTAGAGGAGCAGATGTAAGAGTCTTTAACCGCCAAAAGGATGAAATTACAAACAGAGATGGGAAAATATATAAGTTAAGTAAAAACTTCCGTAGTAGGCCGTCAATATTAAGATTTGTAAATTTTCTTTTTGAACAAATCCTAGAAAATGACCCAGGTATAGATTATCAAAGGTTATCTTCTTTTAGAAAAGAAGAAGCAGATGATATAGAATTAAATCTAATTGCAGAAGATGAATTTGAGGAAAAGTTAAATAGTGAAGAATTAAGAGAACTAGAGGCAGAATATTTAGCTGAAAGAGTCTCAGAAATGATAGATAATGAAAACTATCTAATAGAAGAAGATAATAAAAAAAGAAAAATTGAACCGGGCGATATTTCATTTCTGTTTCAGGCTCTTTCTAATGTCGAACTCTATGAAAATGCTTTATTAAAAAGAAACATTTCTGTTAATGTAGTAAATGGCCGCGGTTTTTATGATCAACAGGTTGTTTTGGATATTATAAATTTAATTAAAGTAATTGAAAATAATTATAGGGACTTCGAACTTGTAGGTTTATTAAGGTCTCCCTTTTGTGGACTTAATGATAACGAACTCTATAAGATTAATATAAGAAAAAATAATCATCTCTGGAATTATTTAATCCAGAATGAATTTAAAGACTTCCCTGAAGATAAAAAGAAAAACATCAAAAAGTTTTTGGAATTGATTAAGACAGCTCGAAACTTAAAAGATGTTAAAAATCCATATCTACTAATTAAAGAGGTTATAGAGAAAAGTAATTATAAGGAAAGTTTAAAAGCAAATAATAATTATAAACAAAAGTGGGCTAATCTTAATAAGGTTTTAGCCCAGATTAAGAATATATATTTAGAACAAAATTGTTCTTTAAAAGAAGTTCTAGAATTTTATCAAAAAAACAAAGAGAATGAGACCCGGGAAGGTCAGGCAGAAGTGAAAAGCAAAGAGGGTGCAGTACAGTTGATGAGTGTTCATCAGTCAAAAGGTCTTGAATTTCCGGTTGTAGTTATTCCCGATATCCAGAGAGGTTTAATACATCATAACTCAATTCCTGATATATTAATTGATAATAAGGCTGGATTAGGATTGAAAATCAGTACAGAACAAGAAAGCCTTGGTACTCCCTTATATAATAGGTTAAAAGAAGCAGAAAAAGAAATGGAATTATATGAAAAGATTAGATTATTATATGTAGCAATGACCCGGGCGGAAGACAAGTTGATTTTAAGTGGTTATACCAAAAACAATAGAAAGTTAAGTTTTGAAGAAAGTAAAAACTGGCTGGACTGGTTAGCCACTTATCTAAATAAAGAGGAATTTACCGAAAGTGAAACAATCAAACGAGAATATAATAATCAAGATGTAATTTTAAATATAAATATTATAAAAGACAATAATTTCATTACTGACCTTCAGTTCAATAAGCAAAGTGAAGATAAAAATAAGGAACTTAGTATTGAAGATTGGGATAAAAAGGATAGTTGGGAGCAGATAGTGCCCCAGATAAAAAAGGTTGAAAAGAAAAGAGTAAGCCATAAAGAAGAAATAAGTGTAACTGGATTATTAGACTATCAAAAATGTCCTCGTTTGTATTATCTACGACATCTAAAACGGATACCTGAGTTAGGATCTTTAGGTATTATAAACAATAAAAATAACAAAAATAAAAGTAAAATGGATCCTCTAGTAAAAGGAACAATAATTCATAGGCTTTATGAATTTGCAGGAATAGAAGAAACTCCTGAAAAATATTTTGAACAGGTAGTAAATGAGATGAATATTTCTGAAATTGAAGATAGTGATAGAAGTAAACTAATTAAAATTATAGAGAATTATCAAACAAGAGAAAAAGAATACTTAAAAACAAAACCGATTTTAGATAAAAATTATCATGAAAAGCAGTTTGTTTTAAATTATGAGGGGTTTAATTTGAGAGGAACAATTGATAATATATATGTATATCAAAATGGAGAACTCGAAATAGTAGATTTTAAAACAAACAATATAGAAAAAAATGAGGTCGAGAGCAAAAGTGAAGAATATAGATTACAGTTGGAATCTTATGCCTTGGCTGCCAGTAAATTATTTAATAAAAATGAAATTAAATACAGGATTGAATATTTAATTCCAGAAGTAAATTATAGTAAAGTATTAAATAAAGAAAATTTAAAAATGATTCAGACCAATGTCTGTTATTTAGGGGAAAAGATTTCTATGAAATATAAAAGGGAAGATTTTCCCATAACTTCTGATAAAAAATGTAAGTTCTGTGGATATGGGAAGTTATGCAAAAAATCTTAATCAATTAAAAACAGATGTTAAAATAATTAAGAAATACGGTAGAGTGTCAAGAGGAATCAAGAAAAAACAATAAATAAATTCCACTATTTAAGCTAAATTTGGCAT
>CAJXKY010000071.1 GCA_913055675.1 uncultured Halanaerobiales bacterium | reverse complement strand
CCGACAACCTTCAGGTTATGAGCCTGACGAGCTACCAGATTGCTCCATCCCGCGATAAAATGGTGAGCCATGGAGGAATCGAACCTCCGACAACCTGATTAAAAGTCAGGTGCTCTACCGACTGAGCTAATGGCCCCTATTGGATTCAACGATTTTTATATTAACATCTTTTCCCTATAAAGTCAAGGGTTTGGAAGTTATTGTTTCTGTCAAACTTTTGTGAAAACAATTTCCTCACAAGAAGAAACAAAATTAGTTTTAGATAAATTAGACTCTTTTATACTATCTACAGCTCTTTAAAAGTTTATTACTAACTTTAAACTTCATTTACCCTAAAACCTTCTCTAATTAAAGACACTACTCTCCAGATATTTTATAAAACTAAATATCCTACTCCCACATAGATAACATTGCTAATGCTGTGCATTAAGATAGGATATAAGATGCTGTTACAATCTTGATATGCTTTTCCATAAGCTATTCCTAAAATAAAAGAATATATTAATTGATAATAATCAAAATTTATTGTTAAAGGTGAAAGAGTCCACTGTATATGAGCTACAGAAAATAATAAGGAGGCCATAATTGTTTCTAATGCAATCCCCCATTTTATAATATTAATCCTTTTAAAAACAAATAATAATAGACTAATAGGTACCGCTCTGAATAAAATTTCTTCAGCAAGACCACTTAAAAATAACTGAAAACTTAGCGTACCCAAGATATTTTTCATATTTAAAGGAAAACTAATTGTGGTTATAAACCCAAAATAATATCCTATGATATGATTTATTAACACATATATCATGATAATTATCGAAAAGATACTGACATATTTAATGCCTTTTTCTACATTACCCATTTTAAAGCCATAACTTATATCAAATAATTGCTTAGTAATAAATATTAATAAAACGCAATAATTAAAATCATAATATGATGAACAGAAATAAATGCGAATAAATTATAAGGATCTATTGTTTTATAAGAAAATATATTTGCTACTAATCCACCCATTTTACTAGCTAACTGCTGTATTATAAATATAGCCAAAAAAGTTATAGTATAATATAAATATTTATTAATTCTTTTATCCATAACTGAATCTCCTAATCTATCATTTCTAATTTTTTATATAAAAATTTGCTAAATCTCTCTCTATATAATTAAGGTGTTTTTTAAAAGTTAATGTAAATTTCCTTCGCGATGAGCGACATCATAGGCAAACAATGCATAACCTATCTCTGCTATATTATATTTAGTTTCTTTAGCCATTTTCCTAACTATCTTTATTATCTTCAAATAATCTTCAATTTTAAAACTCTCTTTTTCTTTATCAAAGTAATCCAAACTATAAAGAGTAGCCCAGACTCTAGTATCAATAACACAATGTTTATCTTTATTTAAACTTGTCAAAATAGCTGAAGCTGTTGGAACACCAATACCTTTTAAACTTGTATATAAAGCTAATTGAGAAAAATCATGTTCTACTCCATAGGCTATTTTTGTTACTTTTTCAACTCTATCAGCTGGATTCTTTTTAACATGATAGGAACTTCTAGTAGAATTTAGGTGTGCCAATTGATACAATTCATCTTTAGTTAAATAAGACTTTTTATGATATTTTCCCCCAATATTCATTAAGTCCTGAGGATAAAGTCCTGAACTCTCTTCATATTTATCTAAATATTTACTGAAATTAATAGTTTTAATTGCTAAGCCCTCCCTTATAAAAATATCTTTTGTTTTTTTTAGATTATATCAAACTTCTTTAGGTAAATAAATTGCAAATCTACAAAGCTCATTTCCTTTTAAAGGAAATCCTATTAATTCCACAGCTATTTGATGTCTAATATAATCTCATATGGAATTTTTGCAAATCCGGCACTACAATGAAAAGTATAATAATATTTTATTCTTTAATTATTTGCTCTTAATAGATTTACTGTATCTTAAGGAATTTTATTTATATAAATTTTGATGTCTTCTCTTACACATGATAATATTTACTGATTGGATTTAAAAATCAACGACCTCTTTTATAATTTCCTGTTAACACCAAATGTTTTCTTTGCCACAACAATCTTATAATGCTTTTTTTAATATTATCAATAACGCTTTTTGCTTCAAAGATTGAAGTGAAATAAACTGATATCCTTAGCATCAATTAAATACAAATCTATCGCTAGAGCTAATAATGTTTTTTTCATATTTTCAACATTTTCGATTAAAACTTGCATTTTTTTAATATCATCGACACTTGCAGTTTGCAATGTTTTATTCGATATCCCTAAGTTATTTTCAACAATTGTAAGCACAATCTCTAATTCTTTATCACTATATGATTTTGGTCATAATAAACATTTAATAATTTTTCCCACTGATTTATCTATCCATCCTTATAAATAGTATATTTAATATATAATATTATAATACAAATTTAATTTCATTATTTTTAGCTATCATGGACAACTTAATATCAAATCCAGTCCCCTTAAAATTAAGTTTTTAATTGATAAGAAATTAGTTATAAATAAAAAAGAGACAGCTTTATAGACTGCCTCTTGTTAGTCTCTATATTTTTTCTGTTGATTTCTTATTATCATTATATACTTTATATATTTCTTCATATTCAATATCTTTTTCATCACAAATTTCTTTAATTTTAGAAAGATCGTTTTCTTCAATTTTCCCAGCTAAACCACATGAAGAACTGATTTTTCTGGGAACGGGAATTAATTTAACAAATATATCTTTTGATTGTAAAATTCTCTCAAATTCTAAAGCTAAATGTGTTGAATAAAAAGTAAATAAGATAAAATAATTTTTCACAATCATTCTCCTTTTTAATCTAATTATTTTTTAGTAATAATTAATTTATATTCTTCATTTCCTTTTTCTTCAATATCTACTTCACAACCAGCATTCCTAGCAAATCTTCCTACATTTTCTTTAGCTACCTCTTCTCCAATTAATACTTTAATACTATCTTCTTTTTGTAAACCACTAACAGCGTTTTTAGTCATAATCACAGGTTCAGGACAAGATCTCCCTCTTGTATCAACTTCTAACATCGTTTTTCCTCCTTAGAAATTTATGTAATTAATTTGATCTAGAAAGTTTTATACTGCTTATTCCAATTAAACCTACTACTACAATTCCAAAAATAACAGCAAATTTACCTGCAAAAGATACACCACTACCTGATGCTGCAAGACCGAAATTATGAGCAATAGCAGCACCTACTAAATATCCGAAGAATGTTACAGCAGAATCCGTATTTCCTTCACCAGCTAAGATAGTTTGTCTTAAAGGACATCCACCTAAAAGCACCGAACCAAATCCAGTTAAAAACATACCTAGAAGATTCCACAACCAATCAGTATGAGCTGCAGGTTGTCCAGCAAATCCGGGATTAAAGTTACCAAAAATTAAGTTTATTATAAAAGCAAAAACAAAGATAGAAATAAAGCCGGTAATTAAATGATTATCTCTAATTAAATATAAGTCGCGAATACCACCAGCCATGCATATTCTACTTCTCTGAGCAAAAATACCAATAACTAAACCAGCAATTAAAGCAATTATCCAGGGAGCATATGCAGCACCTGGTCCACTTTCACTAAAAATAATAAAGCCGGGTTTTATTACCCTTAAAATTAAAAATAAAACCATAATAAGAGGTAGTATATAACCACTGGTTTTATTAATCTTATAACTTCTACCTAAGGTAAAGCCTTTTTTCAAAAACTGTGATCCTACTAAAACTCCTAAAACGAAACCAACTATACCAAGAATAGCATTCCAATCTCCCCCTGCAAGTCTTAAAACCATCCTTAAAGGACAACCTAAAAAAACTAAAGCACCGATCATAACAAACATTGCAATTACAAATCGACTAATAGGAGATGAACCACCCGTAACTTTAAATTCACCAGTAAGTCTAGCAATAATAAAAGCACCTAATACAAATCCTAGTATTTCAGGTCTTAAATATTGAACTACACCAGCACGATGTAAACCAATAGAACCCGCAATATCTCTTATAAAACAAGCTACACATATTCCCATATTTAAAGGATTACCAAGTTTAACTAAAAGCCCTCCAAATAAACCTATTACTGCCCCCGTTATAATAATTCCTTTTTTATCATTCATATCTATGCCCCCTGTTATGTGATTTATTTCACTGCAATTATAACATAATCATGGTTAATTATAAAGGTTATTTATTAATTTTATAAAATTATCTTATTTTATCTTGAAAATTAATTTATTAACCACTATAATTAAGTTAAATCATAGATAGACATGATTATAGCTTGGGATTTAGTTCTCAATGTCAGGAGGTCAAAAATGAGAAAGGTATATCTTGATAATGCTGCAACAAGTCATAAAAAACCTGAACAAGTTAAAAAAGCCATATTCAATTATTATGAAAATATCGGATGTAGTCCCGGAAGAGGAGGATATCGGGACTCTATAAAGGCGGGCAGACTCATTTTAGAAGCAAGAACAAAATTAGCAAGTTTCTTTAATGTTCCCAAACCAAGACAGATTATATTTACTCATAATGTGACTTATGCTTTAAACATGGGATTAAAAGGTATCTTAAAACAAAATGACCATGTAATAACTACAACTATGGAGCATAATTCTGTTTTAAGACCATTAAAAGGTCTTGAAGAAAAAGGAATCATTAAAGTTGATTATATTCAATGTGCAAGTGATGGAACATTAGATCCTAATAAAATTAGAAATTATATTAAAGATAATACAAAACTTATTGTAATAACATATGCCTCAAATGTCACTGGTACTTTAATGCCCGTAAAAAAAATCTCAGATATTGCATATGATAGTGACTTATACTTTTTATTGGATACTGCCCAAGCAGCCGGAGCTTATCAAATAGACTTTCAAGAGTTGAAAACTGATTTTCTTGCCTTTACTGGGCATAAAGGTTTAATGGGTCCACCTGGTACAGGTGGGTTTGCAGTAAGTAAAAAAATGGCAGAAAATATGGATTCTTTAATTGAAGGTGGAACTGGTAGTATTTCAGATAAAGAATATCAACCTAAATTTTTACCTGATAAATTTGAAAGTGGCACCATGAATACTCCAGGAATCGCAGGTCTTAAAGCAGGTATTGAGTTTATAGAAAAAAAAGGATTAAAAAATATCAGAAAACATGAATTAGAGCTTACTGAAATGTTTATAGAAGGATTAAAAAGAATTGAAAAAGTCAAAATATATGGACCAGATGATATTAATAAACAGGCCCCCACTATCTCTATATCTATTGAGAGCAAAGATTTAGGTCAAATAAGTTATTTACTGGACGATAAATTTGGTATCATGACAAGATCTGGTCTACATTGTGCTCCTTTAGCTCATAAAACAATTGGCACTTTTCCCGAAGGTACTTTAAGATTTAGTATTGGATATTTTAATACTGAAGATGAAATTAAATATACATTAGAAAAACTTAAGAAATTATAAATTCTAAAAATTATTAAACTAATATTAACCTATTAATTATTCTATAAATATGATAGAAAAAGTATTAGTAAATTAAAGATCCCTGTTTTCCAGTCGATAAATAAAACTAAGAATTTCAGCAATAACTTCATATAATTCCATCGGAATCTCTTCTCCAATATTCAGTTGTACCAAGATGTCCACAATATCCTGGTCTTCTCTTATTGGGATATTGTGTTCCTCTGCAATTCTAATTATTTTTTGGGCAGCTTCTCCTTTTGCATTGGCAACTATCCGAGGAGCATTATCTTCTTCAATATTATATTTAAGAGCAACTGCTTTTTTTTGCTTGTCATCTTTATGTTTGTCGTTCATTTTTATCATCCTTATACTTTGAAATTTATATGATTAAAAGTTGTGGACTCTTCAGCCAAGTCTTCATTTAGAAAATCAAAAATAGGTTTTTCTTCTTGAAGCTGTTTTATTTCGGGTGTTAGAGCATTATAACCGTTTTCTGAAAGACGCTGCTGTAAGTTAGGAAAATATTTTTCAATTAATTCAACAGTTTGTTCGTTTGAGGCTTTAAAACTACTATATATTTTCTTTTGTTCAATTAATATCTTAGCTCTAATTATACCGAGACTAGGTAAGTCGATGATAAATTCAAGAGAATATCTATTTTGTTCGGAAGAAATTTTATTTTCTACGGACTGGTTGTACTTTAAAAATAGAGGTAGTGGATTATCTTGTTGGGGTGTAAAAAAGAGCGGTATTTCTACAAACAAAAGTGAATCTCTTTTGGCATTTATAGCCTGCTGACCCATAAGTTGTGTTTTTAATTGAGAATTATTATCAGTTTCCCGGGCAAATAATTGCTGTAAAATTTTACCGGACTTACGAAAATATTGTTCTAATTCTGATTTTATTTGTTCTGGGTTATGGAAAATATTTGCTGATAACTGTTTCTTTAAGTTTGGGAATTTATTAATTTCCTGAGAAATTGAAGATTTATCATCTAGAAAGCTGTTAGCCCCTTTTATAAGGTAAATAGAAAGTGGTAGTTTGTTTTTTACTAAAAAAGAAGCTATTTTAATTAGTTGTTTGTTTTCAATATTCAAGTTAGAATTTTTTATTAAACTGACTAATTTTTGTAGATCATTTTCTTTAAGCGGCAGATCCTGCTGAATCCAGTTTTGCAAAATTAATTTTTGCAAAGTAGGATCCATATTTCTTATTGAGGGCGGTAAACTCAGTTTATTTGAAGAGTTGGAGGTAAGAGTTGAGTTTTTTACTTCACTATTTTTATTAAGATTTATTTTTTTATATAATTGTAATAACTGCTTGGGAGTTAATTGTTGACTATTAATTTCCATAATTAATTACTCCTTTAGTTATTCTATCATTAATATTTAAAAATTCAAAGCACTAACTTATAATTTTATCCATTAAACTATCAATCAACAATCAGTACTTTTTTCCATCCTATTTCACAGACAATCTGAACAATAAAATAACATGATATTCTTTAAACGCTTAAAAGTTCTCATTTTTTTGAGGACTTTTTTAAAATTTTCATTAATTATCTTTTATATTTTTTAAGAAATTAGACATTGTTGGTTTCATTAAGAAGTTCAAATCAAAAGATAAATATTCTTCCTTATTTTTATCTTCAGGAACCTCTTTATATTTTTTGAAAATATCATTGATCTCCTCTTCCAATTCCTCAATATCATCTTCTTTAATAAATATTCTTCCCATTAATAAATCTAAACTTTTTTTGGGCTCAGGATATCCTGCTTTACCTAAGGCACTATCCAAATCATTATACTCTTTAGCTAATTTTAATAAATCATAATAATCTCCTTGTATCGCATGGATTAATCCAAAAATTAAATGATCTTGTATTTTATCTGGAATTGTTGATAATAATTCCGGAGAAAAGCTATAATATTCAGCCTTTTTAGCATAATTTTTGCTGTTATCAATTGTTTTTGCTTTAATCATATTTTCTTCTAAAAACAATTCTAAATATTCTTCTATTAGATTTACTTCTTCACCTGACATTTCAGAAATATCATTAGCTGACATATAATTATCGATTTCTAAAATCGATAACACAGTTAAACCAAATGGATCTGTTAATAAATTTGTTTGTTCAATCGTCTTAGCCCTAAAATTTTCTTCTTTCATATGTATTCCCCCAACTATTTATTATATTATCTATTTCTTTGTGTTAAATAATTATCCTTCTATTTTTATTAATTGTAATGTTTAATACCTAGTTTTTATGATATGAATCTCTTTTTGATAATTATTGAATACTCAGTATCAAACTCTTCTAATAGTGTTACCTTTTGTTCAATTATACACATTAAAAGTATAAGATAGTCCTTTACTCCATATATTCTTAATAGTCTTATCAGGTTGTACTTTATCTTTATCCAAACCTGTAAATTCTTTTATTTCTTCTTTATGTCCTTTTTTTACTTCCATTTTTTCCTACTATAAAAACGTTAAATATTTAGGATTGATCATAATATATATATTCTTTATTGATCTGTCCATCTAACCCTAATGTTACATCAACAGCATTGGTAGGACAAATATCTTTACAGGATTGGCATAATATACATTCAGTTGATAATACCCTTTTTCCTTCTTTTTTATACTTTATTATTTTAATACCCATCGGACAGTGCTTTTCACAAATGTGACAGTCTATACATTTATGAGACTCCACTTCTATTTTAAGTAGAGAAAATCGAGTAAGAATTTTCTGCAGGGTGGGTATTGGACAAACATACTTACAGAAAGCCCTTTTATCTCTTAAAAAATACGCCAAACTAATTCCAATTATGTAATAAGTTATATTTCCAAAAGCTAACCAATAGAGCGCAAAATTCAAATTCGAAAATATATTATTATTATTAATCATTATATATATTACTATTACTAGTGATAATATAAAATGAATATATCTTATTTTACCAAAGTTTTGTTTTCTATTTTTCTGATTGCTTTCTGGTAATAAATCTAAAACCATAGCGGTCCAGCAGGCCCATCCACACCAACCGCGCCCAAAGATTAAAGGGCCAAATATTTTAGCGATAAAATAGTGGAGGGTTGCAGCAGCAAAAATACCAGCTAATAAATAAAAGAAAAAACCTTCTAGCTGCATATTATCTTTTCTTATTAGACCTAAATATCCA
Organism: uncultured Halanaerobiales bacterium; assembly: GCA_913055675.1. GTDB lineage: Bacteria > Bacillota > Halanaerobiia > Halanaerobiales > M55B127 > M55B127. Next base: position 973 of record CAJXKY010000071.1, on the reverse strand, counting down.
AGCATATAGATTCCAATTAGAAGTTGAGTTATCTTTCTTCCCCACTGTTTATTTTCCTTATCTAAATTTGAATTTAATAAGATTCCTATTCCCAAAGCGACTCCAATATATGTAAAATTGTATAGATAAAATATTTTATCAGTAATTAGATATCTCCAAATTCCTAAGCTTAAAAAAAATAATAGAAACAACAAAGGTGTTTTAAGATCTTTTAAATTTTGCTTGGAAAACAACTTTCGCCCCAATTTATTTTTCAAAACAATCAACTCCTACCAATTTTAATTTGATTATTTTAAAATCTCTACCCCTAATTTCTATAATATTTTAGCTAAGTATTTATCATTATTTCAAGACTAAAATCAGTCATTCTAGCTTCAAATTTATAATATTACTTGATCCTTAGCTAAACCGACTCTATGTCATGTGTATCATCAGTTTAAATAATGAACATATATATTCTTCCTATGAAAAGTATTAACTTAAATCAAATGATTTATATTCACTCCATTCACCCTGTTTTTTAATGTATATTGATAGTTTGTCGGCTTTGAGTGATAAAGACTCTTTTCCAAATTTATTAAAGTAATCATCTATTATATCTTTTGTTTGACTGAGGGGATTGCCCATGGCCAGAGTCATATGGTAGATATGGTCACTCCTTCCCTTATCCTTATATTTTGGCAAAAGATTTTTTATTTTATAAACTAATTGTTCAACTGGTCCTACCGGTACTGGTGATAGATAAATAACATTACTAGTAGGAAAAGAAGAAATTGGTACTGCCTTAAAGTCAAACTTAGGAAAATTATTAGAAATTAAATTTAATTTACTAATTATATTATTATTTAATTCATTTGGTAAATAGAAATTAGGTGATAAGGTTCAGAACATAGGTTACACTTTTCTTAATTTTTAATGCTAAAAAGGTTCAACACATAGGTAACATTTTATCAATGTCTAAATCACTATTAGA
>CAJXKY010000070.1 GCA_913055675.1 uncultured Halanaerobiales bacterium | reverse complement strand
TCAACCGGTCCTGTATTGAAGATGCCGGGATTACCAAAGAGACCTTCAGCAGAAGATATTGATATTGATGAAAATGGTAAAATCTCAGGTTTATTCTAAAAAGGATAAAATATAAGAGGTTAAATAAATAAAATGAGTGGCAGAGTAGATGCCGTGCGTAAAGTGCCTGGGGATGGGACGTCGCCTCAGGACGATAAGCTTAATTTTGTTATAAGCGAACGGTATGGCAATCGCGTCCGCTGTCACCAAAGAAGCTTCTTTTTCTTTGGTGATTGATTCTGTCATTTCACTTAAAGAGAAAGGAGCTTTTAATTAATGAAAAATTTCTCAATCAAAAAAATGGTATATTCATCACTTTTAATTACTTTGGCTATCATCTTGACTAGAATATTAAGTTTAAGGTTTGCAATCGGAGGTGTAGAAGGTATCAGGATTGGTTTTGGATCACTACCGATTATCTTTGGCGGAATTATGTTTGGTCCGGCAGCTGGTGGAATAATTGGTGCTGTATCTGATATTTTAGGATATTTTATTAATCCTTTAGGTGCCTATATGCCCCATTTTACTTTTACAACTTTTCTAACTGGCTTTATTCCAGGAGTACTTATCCATTATGTCTTTAAAAAAAGAATGACATATCTGTATATATTTATTTCAATAGCTGTAGGACAAATTATTTCTTCTGTAATCTTGGTACCTATATTTCTAGATATGCTATTTGGAATTCCCTACAAAGCTACTGTTATACCTAAAATTTTGGGGGAAGCTGTAAATATTACTCTTTATACCTACTTTATTAGAATATTGGTTAAAAGAGAACTTATTGACCTTGAGATATTAAAGTCGAGTCAATAATATAATTTTAATGAGATTTAGATAGTTGAGGAGATAGGAGGAATATAATGACACACCGGATAAAAATTAAGAAGAAAGATACAATAGAAGAAATTAAATGTAATGATGGTGATGTTCTCTTAAAAGTGCTTTTAGAGAATAATTATGATATTAATGCTTATTGTGGTGGAGAAGGTATATGTGGAAAATGTAAAGTTAAATTATCTGGGAAAAAGATAAAAAGACCAAAAGAACAAGAAATGATATTTATCGATCAAAAAGAATTGAAAGAAGGATATCGACTAAGCTGTCTATATAAAGTAGATAATGACTTAGAAGTTAATTTAAAAGAACAAGAAGAAATTACAGTAATGACAGGTGGTATAATCACTGAACTTGATTTAGATTTAGACTTAAGTAAAGAAACTGTTAAATTAAGTAAAGCAACTTTAGATAATCAAAAAGATTATTTACAAAGAATTTATGAAAAAACAGATACAAAAAAAATTAATTATAAATATCTCATTAAAATCCCAAATTTAATAAAAAATAATGAATTAACTGTTTTGAAATACAAAGAAAAAATATTAGATATTGATACTAAAAATAAAAACAATAACTTTTATGGGTTAGCAGTTGATATTGGAACCACCACAATTGTTATATATCTTCTTGACCTTAAAACCGGTGAAGAAATAGATGTTAATTCCTTCTATAATCCTCAAAAAAAGTATGGTGCAGATGTAATTTCTCGAATAAACTACACCCAAAATAATGAAAACGGTATAAAAGAAATTAAAGAAGTACTAATCAAACAGTTAAATAAAGGAATAAAAAAACTTACCAAAGATAATGGACTTACTAATGATGATATCTATAAAGTAAGTATTGTAGGGAATACAATAATGCTTCATCTGCTATTGGGGATTGATGCACTTTCAATTGCAAAATCACCTTATGTCCCTGTTTTCACAGAGGAATTGGAATTAAACTCTAATGAAATTGGACTAAATATAAATCAAAACGCCATTGTGCAAATCTTACCATCAATTTCTGGTTATGTAGGTGCTGATATCATAGGAGATTTATTAACTATTAATATTGATAGTTTAAAAGGGAATAACTTAATGATTGATATTGGTACAAATGGTGAAATAGTCTTAAATAAAGGAAATGAAATCTATTCCTGTTCTGCAGCAGCTGGTCCAGCCTTTGAAGGGGCAAATATTACTTTTGGAACCGCTGGGATCTCGGGAGCTATTTCTGAATTTACAATAGAAGGGAAAGAATTCAAATATTCAACTATCAATAGTAAAGAACCCATTGGAATCTGTGGTTCAGGTCTACTTGATATCATAGCTGAGTTATATAAATACGGTTTTATAGAATCATCTGGTAAAATAGAAGATCAAAAAAAGTTAAAACCCTGGCAAAAGGGCTATCTAAAAGATTATAATGGACAACGAGCAATAAAAATCACAAACAAAGATTCTTCTAAAGAAATATATTTAACCCAACAGGATATCAGAGAAGTTCAACTAGCTAAAGGTGCAATAGCGGCTGGTATTGAAATATTATTACAAAAAACAAATTTAAAAGCAGATGCTTTAGACAGAGTTTTTCTAGCTGGTGGATTCGGTAGTTATATAAATCCAGATAAGGCCTGTTATATAAAAATGATACCAAGTATATTAAAAGATAAGATTATTCAGATTGGAAATGGAGCAGGTACAGGAGCAAAAATCTATCTATTAAATAAAAAAGCTAAAAATAGGGCATTAAAAATCAAAGAAAAGGTTAATTACATCGAATTATCGGTAAACAAAAAATTTCAAACCGAATATATAAACTCAATGAGTTTCTAAAAGAATTGATAAGGGATTGATACTATGGATACCATTATAAAAAAAGAGATTAGTTTCAAAATTGAAATTGATGAATTTCTAAAAAGGATTAAATTGAATAAAGAGTATCGAGATATTGAACAAGTTAGAAAAATTATAAAAAAAGCTAATGAAATTGGCAAACCAAAGGCTATGTACAAAGAAGTTTATATAAATGAAATTGGAGAAAATTATGTTATAGTAGAAGACAAGAAATTTGAAAGTAAAATTATGAGTGTTAATTTAGAGGATGTTCATAAGGTGATCATATATCTAATCACCTGTGGAACAGAATTAGAAAAGTGGGCAGAACAAAACAATGGAGATATGTTAGAAAATTATTGGCTTTCTATGGTTCAAGAAGCAGTATTAGAAAAGGCAAGAGATTTTATAAAAAAAGAAATAAATGAAAAGTACTTACCTGGTTCAACTTCAGTAATGAATCCAGGTTCTTTAATAGATTGGTCAATTACTGAACAGAAAAAACTGTTTTACCTTTTAGGAAATCCTGAAAAAGAAATAGGAGTTAAACTAACTGAAAGTTCCTTAATGCTGCCTGCAAAATCTGTCTCAGGACTAATTTATCCAACTGAAAAAGATTTTGAAAACTGTCAGGTTTGTCCAAGAGAGAACTGCCCAAGTAGAAGTGCTCCATATGAGCCAGAGTTAATCAAAGAAAGATATAGTTAATTTTCAATTTAAGATTAGATATGATAATATTATTAAGTAATTACACTTTTCAAAAGAGGAGATATCAAGATGGCAGAAGTTGTAAAAAACCACATAATAACTTTTAAAGTTACAGCAATGGCCTATAAATTTGAAAATTACTGTGCTCAAAAAGATATTGAAGTTAAAATGGTTCCAGTTCCTTCAAAATTAAGTGATTCATGTGGATATGCGTGTAGAATAAATAAAGAAGATATTATAAAAATAAAAGATCTTTGTGAAAATAAAAATATTGATTATGGTGAGATTTATAAAATAAATAAAAATAATGAGCCGATTAATAAATAAAATAGTATTTTTTAGTTTGTGAATGGAATTTAATAGTTAAAACTATTATTCCATTTTTTTAATTTTATTACTTTTATTTCTTATTTATTTTAATTTTTTGAATCTTTAGCCCAAATTGGCTTTCTTGTTTTAACCCTATATATCTGTTATAATTAACAAAAATAGTAATTGTATTCTATTCAATCTATGGAGGGATAACACATGAGCAAGAAAGTAAGAAAACATGTGTTTGTTTCAGGGCGTGTACAAGGAGTCGGTTTCCGAGCTTCAACAAGAAATAAAGCTCAGGGTTTAAATATAAATGGTTGGGTAAAAAACTTGTATGATGGTCGAGTCGAAGCTGTTATAGAAGGTGAACCTGAGGCTGTAAAACAGATGGTTAGTTTCTTTAAGAAAGGTCCTCGTATGGCAAATGTTACTGACTATGAAATTAATGATGAAACTCCGAAAGGTAATTTAACTACATTTTCAGTAAAATACTAAAAGGAGCTGTTTACATTGAGTAAAGCCTTATTAGTAGTAGACGTACAGAATGATTTTTATTCTGGTGGTGCATTAGCAGTTCCTGAAGCTGATAAAATTAATCCAAAAATAAATTCATTACTTGTAAAAGATGAGTATAAAAAGGTAATTGGTACTCAGGATTGGCATCCCAAAAATCATAAAAGTTTTGCAAGTACTCATGATAAGGAACCTTTTAGTGAATATGAAGCTGAAGGTATAGGACCTATTTTATGGCCTGACCACTGTGTACAGCAAACAAAAGGTGCAAAATTTAATAATGAAATATACACAAAAAACTTTGATTTAATTATAAGAAAAGGGTACAATCCAGAAATAGATAGTTATTCCGCATTTCAAGAAAATGATGGGACTAGTCTTGGTTTAGCTTTCTATCTAAAAGGATTAAATATTGATGAAGTTGATATAGTAGGTTTAGCTCTTGATGTATGTGTAAAATATACTGCTGAAGATGCATTGAAAAATGGTTTTGAAACAAATATTATATTAGAAGGTTCAAAAGGCATTGAACAGGATTCAAATAAATTTAAAGAAATTTTAAATAACATGAAGGAAAAAGGAATTAATATAAAAGAATAGATATGAGGTGTTTTATTAATGGCAAGAAAGTATGGAGAAAAAGTAATGTTCAGAGAATATCAAGAAGATGACTTAGGTCACATGATGGATTGGATTAATGATGAAGAAATTGTTCAATTTTTATCAGATCGTTTTTTATATCCACAGTCAAGTTCTCAAGTGGAAGAATTTTTAAATAAAGCAATGAGTGAGGATTGGTCGGGCTTTGTTATCTCTGATAGAGAAACTGGGGATTATCTTGGACAGATTGACTTTGTTAATCTTGATCTTAAAAATGGAAAAGCCGAGCTTGCATTAGTAATCGGAGATACCAATAATTCTTCCAAAGGAATTGGTACAGAATCCACTAAAATGATGCTTGACTTTGGCTTTAATAATTTAAGATTAAATAGAATAGAGCTCAGCTGTTGGGATTATAATGAAAAAGCTATTAACCTATATAAGAAACTAGGGTTTACAGAAGAAGGTAGAAAAAGAAAAAGCAGATATTACAATGGAGAATACCACGATGAAGTTTTATTCGGTATATTGCGAGAGGAATGGAAAGAAATAAATGACTCAGTATAATTTAATTGCTACAACTACATTCGGAATGGAAGGTGTAGTTAAAAAAGAGGTAAAGAATTTAGGATTTAAAGATTTAGAAGTATCAAATGGTAAAGTAGAATTTCAAGGAAATGAAAAGGATATATGTAAAGCTAACCTTTGGCTGAGGTCTGCAGAACGAGTACAAATTAAAGTTGGAGAATTTAAAGCCACTGATTTTGACCAACTTTATGACGAAACAAAACAATTACCATGGGATTGGTTTTTAACAGAAGATGCCCATTTTCCGGTTTCAGGTAAATCGGTTAAATCAGAATTACACCATGTTCCAACTTGTCAATCAATAGTAAAAAAGGCAATCGTAGACAATTTACAGGAAAGATATAATACATCCTGGTTTGATGAGGATGGACCAACCTATAAAATAGAAGTTGCCTTATATAAAGATACCGCTACCCTGACTATTGATACAAGTGGTCGGGGTTTACATAAGCGCGGATATAGAGAACTAAGTTCACCAGCTCCTATACAGGAAACTATAGCTTCTGGTATGATTCAGTTGAGTAAATGGGACCCCGATCGTATATTAATTGATCCTTTTTCTGGCTCTGGTACAATTCCAATTGAAGCTGCGATGAGAGCTAAAAATATACCGCCAGGTCTCAATAGAAGTTTTGATTTTGAAAACTGGCATCTAATAAAGGATAAAGACTGGCAGAATATTAGAAAAGAAGCTAAATCAAAAATTAAAGATGATTTAGAACCTCGGATGATAGCCGGATATGATAAGGAAAAGGAAATGGTTACAATGGGACGTTACCATGCTGAAAAAGCTGGTGTAGAAGATATTATACATTTTCAACAAAAAGATTTTAAAAATTTTTCAACTAATAGAAAATATGGTATGATTATTACTAATCCTCCCTATGGAATGAGGATGTCTGATCAAAGTAAAATAGAACCATTGTATAAGCAAATGGGAGAGAAGTTGCTTCCTTTAGATACTTGGTCTTTTTATATATTAACTGCTTATGAAAAATTTGAAAAGGTGTTTGGAAAAGAAGCTTCTAAACGTAGAAAACTATATAACGGTGGAATTAAAGTTGATTATTATCAGTATTATGGTCCATTTCCACCAAGAGATAATTAAATAAAGGAGAATTTAAGTAATGAAGAAAATATTACCGTATATATCTGGACTACTATTCAGTACTATATTTGGATTTTCTTTTATGTTTACAAAAGAAGCTTTAGAAGTAATAAGTCCCTTTCAACTAATGGGATATAGATTCCTAACAGCGGGACTTTTAGTAAATATCCTCTGGATAGTTGGTATCTTAAAAATTAATGTAACATTTAATAAAATAAAATACTTGTTATTAGTTACTATCGCTCAGCCTGTATTATATTTTATATTTGAAACTACTGGTATGAATTATACCACTTCTTCAGAAGCTGGTCTATTAGTTTCACTTATTCCAGTTGTTGTAACCATTCTCGCTATCTTTTTCTTGAATGAAAAACCGGGTGGAATACAATCAATTTTTATAATACTTTCAGTTGCCGGTGTAATTTTTATAACAATTATGAAAAGTAGTACAGAAGTAAGTGGAAATTTCTTAGGAATGGCTTTAATTGGTGGTGCAGTATTAATGGCAGGTGTCCATAATATCATGTCAAGAAAACTCTCCGTTGATTTTTCTCCGGAGGTTATTACATATTTCATGATGACAGTTGGTGCACTTGTATTTAATACAATTCTTTTTAGTATTACTCCAACCAATTTAAATAACTATTTTGAGCCATTAAGTAACACCCAAGTCTTAATACCTATTTTATATCTTGGTGTTTTATCATCAGTTTTAGCATTCTTTTTTGTGAATTATACTCTGTCAAAGTTACCAGCTTCTCAATCAGCTGTTTTTGCTAACTTTGCTACCGTAGTTTCTATCTTAGCAGGGGTTTTTATTAGGCACGAACCATTTTATTGGTTTCAAGTTATTGGTGCTATTATGATAATTATCGGAGTATGGGGTACAAATTATTATGGTAAAATAGAAAAACAAGAAACAGAATTAAAAGGGTGAGGTGAGCATTTTGAGTAGGAAAAGAATAATAGTTAATGGTGCTGCTGGCAGAATGGGAAAGACAATATGTCATATGGTAGTTAATGAAAAAAACCATGAATTAGTCGGTGCTGTTGATGTTATAAATACTGGTCAGGATATATTTAAATTTTTAGGTATTGATAGTAAAAAAGAACTCTATATAAATAATGATATAGTTGAAGAGATCCAACACAAGGATGCTGATGTAGTAATAGATTTTACTAATCCAGAAGTGATTATGGATAATATAAAAAAAGTTCTAAAAACAAAAACCAATATGGTTGTAGGAACTACTGGTTTTGATCAGGAATCTATTAAAGTTGTGGAAGAACTTGCAAATAAATATGATACCTCTATTATGATTGCCCCTAATTTTGCTCTTGGAGCAGTTATGATGATGGAATTTTCTAAAAAAGCTGCTAAGTTTTTCAATCAGGCAGAAATAGTAGAATTGCATCATGATGGTAAAATGGATGCACCATCCGGAACAGCTGTTAAAACAGCGGAAATGATAGCTGAAAATCGAGAAAAACCTGAATCTAAAGTGAAAAGAAAATTTATTGAAAATCTTGAAGGAGCCCGTGGTGCAGAATTTGATGATATTCACATTCACAGTGTCCGTTTAAAAGGTTTAGTTGCCCACCAAGAAGTTATCTTTGGTGGAGAAGGACAAACTTTAAAAATTAGGCATGATTCAATTGATCGAGAGTCTTTCATGCCTGGCATAAAATTAGCTGTTAATAATATTGAAGATATGGATGGTTTAGTTTACGGTTTAGAAAAAATGATGGATATCTAATAATAAAGGAGGGGCATTCTATATGAAAAAATATAATATAGCAGTTGTCGGAGCAACTGGAGCTGTCGGTACAGAAATGCTAAAAATATTAGAAGAATTTAATTTACCAATCGATAATTTAAAAGTAATAGCTTCTTCCCGCTCCAAAGGTAAAGAAATTACTTTTAAAGATCAAAAATATACAATTGAAACTATAGAAAAAGGTACATTCGAAGATGTTGATATTGCATTATTTAGTATAGGTAGTTCAAACTCTTTAAAATATGTTCCTCAGGCAGTATATGAGGGAGCATTGGTTATTGATAACAGTAATGCATACAGGATGGATGAAGATGTTCCCCTTGTAGTTCCTGAAATAAATCCTGAATTCATAAAGGAACATAACGGTATAATTGCTAATCCAAACTGTTCAACAATACAAATGGTAATGGCTTTAAATCCAATCAAGAAAAAGCATGTAATAAATAAAATAATTGTTAGTACTTATCAAGCAGTATCAGGAACAGGTCAAAAAGCAGTTAGTGAACTTAAAGAACAAAGTCAAGACTATCTAAATAATGATAAAGTCAAAACCGAAGTATATCCAAAACAGATTGCATTTAATGCTATTCCATTAATTGACAAAGTAAATGATAATGGATATACTGAGGAAGAATTAAAATTAAATCGAGAATCTAAAAAAATTTTTAATGATAAAGAAATCAATGTAACTGCTACTGCAGTGAGGATACCCGTGTTTTATGGTCATAGTGAAAGTATCCACTTAGAATTTGATATTACAGTAGATTTAGAAGAAATTAGTTATCTATTATCAAATGATGAAAATATTGAACTTCTTGACAATTCTGCTGAAAATGTATATCCTACTCCACTTATGTCAGAAGATACTGATAAAATACTTGTCGGAAGATTAAGACAGGACCTTAATAATGAAAAAGCATTAGAAATGTGGGTTGTGGGTAATAATATAAGAAAAGGTGCAGCTTTGAATGCAGTCCAAATAGCAGATTATGTTATTAAAAATAATATTATAGATGGAGGATAATAATGTCTATAGTAGTGTTAAAATTTGGTGGAACCTCTTTAAAAAATAAAAAATCACGTAAAGCAGCAGTAGATAGAATCGAAAATTCTCTTGCTAATGGTAATAAACCAGTAGTAATCGTTTCAGCTATAGGAAGAAAAGGTTCTGCCTATGCTACCGATACACTGATTGAGATGGCTAAAGATACGTTCTCTGATTTAGCTAATCGAGAAAAAGATTTAATCATGTCCTGTGGTGAAATTATTTCTTCAGTCATTATGGTACAACATTTAAAGAAAACTGGAATTGATGCAAAAGCATTGACTGGAGCACAGGCTGGTATTTTAACAGATGAAAATTACTGTAATTCTGATGTCTTAAATATCAATCCCGAAAATATATTACGCTTAATCAATGACAGTATTGTACCAGTGATTGCTGGTTTTCAGGGGATTAGCGAAAATGGAGAAATAACAACATTAGGTAGAGGTGGTAGTGATACAACCGCTTCTATAATTGCTGCTGGTCTTTCAGCAGATAAAATAGAGATCTATACTGATGTAGAAGGTCTACTTACTGGTGATCCAAATTTTATTGAAAAAGCAAAGTTTTTAGATAAAACTAATTATACCGAAGCATGTGAACTAGCTTATCAAGGCGCAGAGGTTATTCATCCTGCTGCGGCTGAGATAGCAATGAAAAATAATATTCCCATAGAAGTAAAATCTACGTTTAATAATAAAGAAGGAACTATTATAGATAAACTTGGGGATAAAAAGAAGTTAACTCCGATAACTGGGTTAGCCAG
>CAJXKY010000069.1 GCA_913055675.1 uncultured Halanaerobiales bacterium | reverse complement strand
TTATGGAGTTCAGGTACACCTGATTTTTATGTAAATTTAATGGAAACATTTGTTGTACCTAATCAGGTCTTTTTCCAGAGAGTACTAGTTGTAACTGAATTAATAACAGGGTTAGCATTAATCGGCGGCTTCTTAACATTCTTATTTGCTTTAGTTGCAATTGGAATGAGTGCAAACTTTGTAATTGGTGCAATTGGTTCTTCTGCAGGTATTTGGGAACCACTCTGGATATTATTAATTTCAATCACCCTATTATCCGGTGCTGGTAAAGCCTTTGGTATTGATTATTATTTAATACCTTGGTTAAGTAATCTATCCAAAAAACCGGTTAAATATCGTGATGAAAGGTCTGCTTAATTAAAAATGATATATTGAATATCAAATTAAAGGAGAGCTAGCGCTCTCCTTTTTCTTTTTTATTATCTATTATGAACGTCTTTTATTTCCTTGAAGATATTATCAGTAATTATATTTGGTCCAGCTATGATCAAATGATGCCCATGAAAATTTGTTTCTAAAACCTTTCCACCAGCTTCTTTAACTATAATTACTCCAGCTTTTATATCCCAAGGATTAAGTTTTAATTCCCAAAACCCATCTAACTTTCCAGAAGCCACCAATGCTAAATCATAAGCAGCACTACCTAATCTTCTAATCCCTCTTGTTTTATATAAAAGATGATTGAAAATACTAATATTATTATATTCATCTTCATTTAAGTCATAAGGAAAACCAGTTACTAACAAACTTTCCTTTAATGTTTTTTTATCAGCTACCTCGATTTTTTGACCATTTAAATAAGCTCCTTTATCTTTAATAGCAGAATAAAATTCTTCCATATAAGGAACATAAATTACACCCAAAATAGGTTCTTCATCTCTCATTAAAGCAATTGATATTGAAAAAAGAGGAAAACCATGAATATAATTTGTAGTTCCATCTAAAGGATCTATTACCCAAGTGTATTCTGATTGAGTTTCTTTTGTTCCACTTTCCTCAGCTAATATATTGTGTCCTGGAAAATGATTATTAATCCACTTGATGATCATTTCTTCAGAATTTTTATCAACCTCTGAGACCAAATCCAAATAGCTTGTCTTCTCTGTTACATTTATTTTTTTATTGAATTTATTTAATTGATATTTCCCTACTTCTCTAGCTAACTCCTTTACATCAGCTAAAACACTCTTTAATTTAATAAAAACCACCTCCATCTGTTTTTAAATTTTTTTTGATCTAACAATATAATATTATATATTTTAATTAATTTAAACTTTATTGGTAATAATTAAAAACCCGGAAAGAATCCGGGTTATTTAAAATTATATTTTATTCTCTATATTTTACAACAACTTCCTCTATATCCCAACGAGGTTCTAATTTCTCTTTTATATCTTCTTTGACTGCTGATGCAAATTGATGATCCTCAGCCAAATCAACAGTTACAGTAATAACCTTATCTTTAATTTCTATATCTTCAACTAAATTAGTCTTAAGAACATCTAATCCATGAATAGGATTCATAACATGTTTTAGTCTTTCTTTAGCCACTTCTATTGTGGTAGATACCTGTTCTTCTACAAGCCCATGTTTTTCTTCATAATCTCTTATTGCTTCTTTTAAAGCATCAACAGCTAAAACAGAACAGTGGTTTTTAACAGCAGGTAAACCACCTAGTTCATCTGCTGCCTGTTGCCAGGTAATTTCTTTTGCTTTATCAATACTCCTGCCCTTTGCCATCTCTGTAATAATTGATCCAGTTGCTATATTCGAAGCACAACCATAAGAACGGAATTTAATATCTTCAATTTTTTGTGTGTCTTCATCAACCTTCAAATGAAGCTGAACCATATCTCCACATGCTGGTGAACCTTCTTTTGCTATTCCATCAGGATTTTCTATTTCACCCACATTTTTAGGGTTTTGAAAATATTCAATTACCTTATCACTATAAGGAGAACTCATATTACTCACTTCCTTTCTTACCTAAAGGACTAATTTCCCTTAGATTATTCACAACATCTTTTACTGCTTCTACAATTTTTTCTACATCCTCTTTTGTATTATAACGACTAAATGTAAATCTTATAGAACCATGAGCCCTTTCATGATCTCCACCAATACCTAATATAACATGACTAGCCTCAAGTGATTTACTAAAACAAGCCGAACCGGTACTAACTGCAAATCCTCTCATATCAAGGTGTAAGGTTATAGATTCACCCTCAACATAATGAAAAGTAATATTTGCATTTTGCGGGATTCGATCCTCGCGAGAACCATTTAATGTGACATCTTCAACCTCTTCTTCCACTTTATCTATTAAATAATCACGTAATTCTTTTAACCTTGAATTTTCTTCTTCAGTAATTAGTTCCACAGCTTTAGCAAATCCAACAGCTCCAGGTATATTTTCTATTCCAGCTCTTAGATTATTTTCTTGAAATCCACCATCCATAAGTTTCTTAATTTTTACTCCTTTTCTTTTATATAATCCACCGATACCTCTTGGACCATGTATAGTATGAGCAGCAACTGTTATTAGGTCAATAGGTGTTTTGGAAACATCGATTGGAATTCTCTGAAAAGTATGAGTAGCATCAGTATGGAATAAGATATCTTTTTCATGTAAATATTCAGCTATTTTATTGATATCCTGCAGAGTTCCTATTTCCTGATTAGCATGTTGAATGGAAACTAAAATGGTATTAGCTCTAATTTCTTCTTTTAATTCTTCAAAGTCAATTTTACCTTTTTCATCTACACTAATATAACTAACCTCATAACCCTCTCTTTCAAGGGTTTTGGCAGTATTTAACACTGAAAAGTTTTCAATATCAGAAACAATTAAATGTCCTTTTTTATCCTGATTATACATAACACCTTTAAGAGCTAAATTATTAGACTCAGTTGCTCCCGAAGTAAAAATTAATTCTTCACTTTTAGCTCCAATAGAATCTGATATAGTATTTCTTGCATTTTCAAGTGCTTCCTTTGCTTCAATCCCCATTGTATAAGCAAATTCCGACGTCGCAACAGCATAATCATCAAAATAATAAGGTTTAATAGCATCCAAAACTTTTTCATCAATTCTAGTCACAGCAGAATTATCTAAATAAACAATATCTTTACTCATCAAATCACCTCGTTTTAAATATATAATGTCATTTCTGATTCACGTGCTTCTTTAATATAAGTACCTACAGCACAATATTCAGTTATAACTTCATCTCGTAAGTCTTCTTTTTCAATACCCATAATTTCCATTGTCATATCACAAGCAAATATTTTGCCACCGAGTTCAACATAATCTTGTAACATGTTCTCTAATGAACGTACATTAGCTTTTTTCATTTTCCATTTCATAAATAATTTACCAAGCCCTAAAAAGTTCATTTTAGATAAAGGTCCTTTATCTAAATTATCTTTTTTCAACCTTTCTAATCCCCAAAAAGTAAAATACATAGAAACATCCATACCCATTGAAAGAGCGCCATTACCTATTATAAAGGCACTATATATTTTGTCAAAGTCCCCACTTTCCACAATTAACGTGGCCTTATCTCCCATAAATTTCACCTCTATTTTCTGATTCTGATTTCCCAGTAATCATCTTTCTCCTCTACAGATATTAGTTCCAAATCCATTGCTTCAACAGCCATGGGGATTTCTTTTTTTGAAGCTGAATGATCTCCAGTAACTACTAAAACATCACCTTTCTCTGCTTTTCTAAGTGCTTTCCTGGTTTCAACTAGAGGAACCGGACAATTTTCTCCTAAGCAATTAACTTTTATCTCTTCAGACATTATTAATCCTCCTCTTTAAGAAAATAAAACCTGCCACGTTTCTCATTGGTTATTTTTAAATCATAATCTTTATCTAATTCTCTCAAATATTTATTTACCTCATTAACATGAATTCCCAAAATATTAGAAAGATCTTTAACAGTACAGGGCCTTCTTTTTATTGTCTCAATAATTTCATCTTTTGTTTTACTACTTATACTTTTTTTCTTAGTATCAGAGGAATAATGACCAATAATTTCAGCTCTTTTACCAATTATCTCTGCTGCTTTTTTTAATACGTCTTCTGAAGCAGGTTTAATCCATTCAACAGCACCAGGTCTATCAAGAGTATTCAATTGTACTCGCTCTGGTTTTATTTTCTCAATAATACTATTCATTTTTTTAAACTCTTCCAAAGTATCATTTATATTAGGTACAATAAAGATTTCTAAATACATTTTCCCCTCAAAATCATTTCTAAATTTAATTAAACCATCTATAATATCGTTAAGCCTAATTGCTTCATGAGGTCTATTAATTTTTTTAAAGTTCTTTTCTATTCCAGAATCTAATGAAGGTACAATTAAATCTATATTTCGAATTTCTTTTCTAACCTGTTTATCGGTCAATAAACTACTGTTAGTTAAAAGGGCTAAATCATATTCTGGATGATTATTATTTAAAAAATCTATGATTTTTCCTATGTATTTATATAGAGTTGGTTCTCCGGAGCCAGAAAAAGTTATATAATCTAATTCAGGGTTGGTTGATAAATAATTATCTAACTCCTCAATAATTAAATCAACTGGTTTAAACTCTTTTCTATTTATAGATAAATTTGTTGTCTCACCACATTCACAATATATACAGTTAAAAGAACATACCTTATAAGGGATTAAATCTATTCCTAAAGAAAGACCTAATCTTCTTGAAGGAACAGGGCCATATATATACTTCATTAAAACACCGCCTTTATCATTTAGTTTTACAAAATATTATACTTCATTCAGTGATGTCATTATATGATAACTGAGTATTTTAGTCAAGTTTATACTTTACACTTATTCTTCTTCTTGAAAATCTAACGAAGTAGAGTTTATACAGTACCTATTATTAGTCGGTTCTGGACCATCATGAAAAAGATGACCAAGATGACTTCCGCATTTACTACAGATTACTTCTGTTCTTTTATGAGATAATTTGTAATCATCACGATATTCAACTACCCCTTCTTCTATTATACGGGTAAAACTAGGCCAACCTGAACCAGAATCATATTTATATTTTGAATCAAATAATTCGTTTCCACAGGCAGCACACTTAAATATCCCAGATTTGTCAAAATGATAGTATTCATTACTATATGGCGGATCTGTTTTACCTTTTCTTAATACGAGATACTCTTCTTCAGTCAATTCTTTTTTCCATTCCTCTTCAGTTTTATCAATCGGAAATTTTTGATTTTCTTTATTCATTATTATCCCCTTTCTCAATCTTTTTTACAGGTTCAATCCCATTATTATCGTTCCCTTTATCATACACATGAACACTTTGAGTTGGATAAGCAAATTCAATACCCTCTTCATTAAATCGTTCTTTTAACTTTAAGTTGATTTCTTCTTGCAGATCCATATAAACTTTATAATCACTATCTTCCACATAATATACAACCTGATAAACTAAACTATATTCACCATAACTAGCAAAATGTGCTCTATCAAAACTTGCCTTCTCTATATCAGTAATTATTTCTTCTACTATTTTGGATATCATTTCTGCCTTTTCAACTGAAGTTTTATAAGTTACCCCAAAGTTAAAATTAATTCTTCTCCTCTGCATTCTTTTATAGTTATTTATACGAGAATTAGTCAAATCATTATTAGAAAATACTAACTGTTCCCCACTTAGACTTCTAACTCTTGTTGTTTTGATACCGATATGTTCTACAGTTCCTTTATAATCACCGATTATTATAAAATCTCCAATATCAAAAGGCCTATCTAAAAATATAGTAAAATAACTAAAAATATCTGCTAAAATTGTTTGAGCCGCAAAGGCAATTGCAATACCACCTACACCTAAACCAGTTATTAGACCTCTAATTTCAATATTGAGATTATCTAATACAAATAGTAAAGCTATTAACCAAGTAACTAATTTGATTATAAAAACCGAAACAGTAAATACTGTTTCTTGTGCTTGATTACTTGGTTTTTTCTCCCAATATTTTTTGGCAGTATATATTATCACATCCTGAACTAAAAGGGTAATATAGAGTACTAGTCCTAAAATGAAAAATATATTAACTGTTCTTTCTATTATTCTATTTAAAGTTAATCTATTAATGGCAATATATATAATTATCAAATACGCTAAAGGAACAATTCTATTGGATAAAGATTTATTAAAAAGTTCTCCAAAACTTATTGAAATCTTTTTTAAAGCTTCATAAATATTATCAAAGAGAAAATACTTGATTAGTTTTATGATTGTTATACCAGCTATAATAGTTATTAAGGAAACTAAATAATTTAATAAAGAATTATTAAATAAAATATTTTGAAGAAAAACTGTTTCCATTATTTATCCACTCCTCTTGAAATATTCTATAGTTTAATTATTACTCTGTTCATTTAACTTTGCCGTACATTCTGGGCATCTAATTGCCTTAATATTTATTTTCGAATAACAATAAGGACACTCTTTGGTGTTCGGGGCTGCCTCTATTTTTTTTTCTTTGTTAATTTCCTTTAATTTATTATAATATGAAATAACAATATAAAGAACAAATGCTACTATCAAAAAGTCTATGACAGTATTAATAAACCTTCCGTATTTAATTATTGGAACTCCGGCTTGCTCAGCAGAAACTAATGAATCAAAATTTTGCTTACTTAGATTGATATATAAATTAGAAAAATTTATTTTACCTATCAACAAACTTACAGGGGGCATTAAAATATCATTCACAAATGAATTAATGATGTTATTAAAAGATATACCTATAATGATCCCCACAGCCATTTCCACAACATTACCTCTTAATGCAAATTTTTTAAAACCTTTTAACATTTTATATTCCCCCAGTTGAAAAGTCCTTCTTAAATAAATAATAACATTTATTAAGGTAAATATACAATGTATTCTTATTAATCTAATATATATTTATGCAAAAGATTACGTTACTTTATCCATTATAGAGCTATTAGAAGCATTTTAAACATAAATTGAATTAACCATTAAATAACCGCTTTGACTAATCATCTACAATAAACTATAATAAAAGTAGGCTCCAAGGAAACCCTAAGACGATTTATTTTAAGTAACAATCTTTGTTGAAGTCGATAAATGAATAATCAACAAAATCTGGAATTTGAATTGGAGGTTAGTGGGAGAAATTTATAGATACTTAGTACTAATTTAAGTGCTAATATCAATAAATATACTCTATACTGACCGAGGAAGATTTAAAGAAAGGATTCTGGATGAGAATAAGACTTCAATAGAAAAGGAAGATTGCGAAAGGAATAAAGAATCAAAGAAGGTTCGTTGGAGCCTTTTTTTATTGTCTAAATTTTGCTATATATGGTAAATTACGATATTTTTCTTCATAATCAAGACCATAACCTATTACAAATTTACTATCAATTTCAAATCCATTATATTTAATTGGTAATTCCACTAATCTCTGTACTTTACAATCTAAAAAAACACAAAGCTTTATACTTTTTGGTCTTTTAGGGGCTAGATATTTAACTATATAACTATGGGTTAATCCTGTTCTAATAATATCTTCAACTACGATAATATCTCTATTTCTAATCGTTAAATCTAAATCTTTAGTTATTTTGACTTTTTCTTTTGTCCCATCGGTAGACTTAAATCTTCCTATTGATAAAAAATCAATATTATGTTGTATTTTTAATTCTCTACTTAAATCGGCTAAAAAATAAACAGAACCCTTAAAAATGCCTATTAATATTGGTTCTTCACTCTTATAATCTTTATTAATTAGTTGGGATATTTCTTTTACTCTTTCCTTTATTTGTTTTTCACTATAAATTATCTCACCAATATGTTTGTTATTCATTTCCTTCACCCTTATTATTTTCAAAATCATTTATCCCAAATCTATCCAATAATTTATGGTAATCTTTTTTATACACAATATTTACATTTATATCAGGATATAATTTTTGTACTAATTTGATTTTTTTATTCTTTTCAGTAACATATTTTTGTTTCATAGTTGTTAACTCTATATATGTATCAAATTCAGGTAAATAAAAATCAGGTCTAAATCCTAAAGCAATATTACCCTCCGCATCCCATTCTAATGGAAATTCGGTAGGTTCATATTCCCACTTTATATTATGCATATCCAATATTTCAGCAAAGTCCTTCTCACTTTCATGTACAAAATCTATCTCATTTCTTTTATAATCTTCTGTATGAAAAACTTCATCTTTTTTAAAAAGCTGTTGAGGATTTTCTTTTTTCATTTCAATTAAATGTATAATTAAGTCAGTAGCTTCATGGACGTTCAAGCCATCTGTATTAATAGTCGTATGGTATAAAGAAATATTCTCCCAATCTTTGTCAAAAACACGGTGGACATATCTTCTATGCTTCCTATCACTTAAGTCAAGGGTTCTTAATGCTTGTTCTTTATTGATATTATATTTTTCTCTTATTCTTTGCACTCTACTCTGGTCTGAGCACAGCACCTTAATATGCACTGCATGTGCATATTCTCTAAAAATTATTTGAGAACCCAAACCTAAAACTACAAGACTTTCTTGCTCTACTTTTTCTTTCAACCTATCATTAATAAATTCTTTATAAGTCTGATCTTTTTCAGCATTTTTTAAATAATATTTTGAAGTTTCTTTTAACATATGTAAATCATGTTCATCAGCAACTTCCGACAGCCAATTTTCTATAACATAATCTCGTGTTATCAACTTAACTCCTAATTTTTCTGCTAAGTTTACTGCAATCTCATCCCCCAAACTGGCAGTCTGCCTAGATATTGTAATTACAAACACTGTAATCCTCCTCCACCGCAAGTTATATATAATAAATTCTTGATATTTATTAATTATCCTTTAAAAAAGAAAACAGGCCTTAAAAAGGACTTTTAGATTAATAATACTTGAGATATTATTATTTTTTTCTAACTATTTTTCCACAGTTTATATTGTGGTTAGTCCCCAAAAAGGTTAAATATATTTCTTATATAAGAAAATAATACCAATATATTGTTTTTGTAAATTACTTTTACCAACCTTAAATTAATTAAACTAATTCCCTATAATCTTCTATATGACGGGTTTTGTATGATATAATGTATTTAGAGATTAAAGCGAAAGGATGGTATAATGTTTGTAAAAAATAGTTACCAAAAATTAAGTTTATACGACTCATTTGATGATATGCCTAAATATCTACAGGATTATCTCCTTAACTCCTGGGCTCATACCTTTCAAAAAATTATCTTTCCCGCTATCAATGAAGATCGCTTTGCTGTTTTATACAGTGATAAAGGATCCAGACCAAATACTCCTGTGAATATAATTATCAGCAGCCTGATTATCAAAGAGATTTTTGATCTCACTGATGAAAGGCTGGTAGCTAATATTCATCTAAGTATGGAGTTCCAATATGCCTTAAGGTTAACCAGTAAAAAAAGACCTCCTATCTCTAAAAATACATTTTTTAATTTTAGAAAACGAGTTAGAGATTACTATCAAGAAAACGGTATAGATTTAATACAGCAAGAAATTGAAGCTTTAGCCGATATCATCACCAACCACTTAGAGATCGAAGGTAACAAAGCAAGGGTTGATACCTTTATGGTATCTTCCTCTGCCCGAGAGTTATCCAGAATAGAGCTTGTCTATTCGTTAAATGCCAAGTTCATCAAGATGCTTTCTAAATCATTTGAAGATTTGATACCCGAAGACCTGGAAGTCTATCTTGAAAAATCGCACCGTAATGATGTCATCTATCGCACTAAAAAAATGATGAAACCAAAAGCAAACTAGAAAAACTTTTAGAAGATGCAAAGACTCTTTATGATAAAGCCTTTAGTACTGGTGGTAAAGTTATTGAAACTGAAGAATTTCTTTTAGTAAAAAGAATGCTCGGTGAGCAGATTTAAGATGATGATTTTGATAATATTGATCCGAAAGATGGTAAGGATTTAAAATCTGATACTTTACAAAATCCCAGCGCCCCTGATGCTACCTATCGGAAAAAATATGAAGCTAACATCGGTTATACCGCCAATGTAGTAGTTTTTGATGAAGACAATTCTGTAATAAAAAGTTATGATTTTAAACCCAATATATATTCTGATCAAGATTTTAGTGCTGATACTTTAGAA
>CAJXKY010000068.1 GCA_913055675.1 uncultured Halanaerobiales bacterium | reverse complement strand
TGCTACCATCAGATAAAAATTTATGATATAATATGCAATTGAGAGGTGAAAATAATTATGAGTAATAAGAAGGGCCGCTACATAATTGTCGCATTAATACTAATTATATCCTTATCAATGGGTGTCTTTATAGGTGCTATCTCATGGATAATAAAGGACACTCCCGATATAACCAATTATAAAGGGTCCAGTGAAACAACCATAATTTACAGTTCAGAAGGTGAAGAGCTTACAAAACTATACAGGGAAAACAGAACTTATGTTTCTTTAGAAAAAATACCGGCCCATCTTAAGGAAGCAATCGTTGCAATTGAAGATAAAAATTTCTATGTACATCATGGAGTTGACTTTTTCGGTATTTTAAGAGCAGTAATAGCTAACATTAGAGCCGGCTATCGTGCCCAGGGAGCAAGTACGATTACTCAACAACTTGCAAGAAATGCCCTGCTGCATCAGAAAAAAACATATTACAGGAAGATCCAGGAAGCATATCTGGCCCTTCAATTTGAAAGAAAGTATACAAAACCTGAAATTTTAGAAATGTATTTAAATGAAATCTTTATGGGACATAGTGCTTATGGAGTTCAGGCTGCAGCTAACCAATATTTTGCTAAAGATGTCTCTGAACTTACCTTAAGTGAATCTGCTCTAATCGCAGGTTTACCCCGTGCCCCCAATTATTATTCACCATATAATAATAGGGAGGAAGCTATTGAAAGAAGAAACGTAGTATTAAATAAAATGGTGGAATTAGGTTATCTTGATCAAAACACAGCTCAACAGGCTAAACAAAAAGAGCTAAATTTAAAATCAAAAAATAATGAAAGTAATGAACTTCAAGCCCCATATTATATTAGATATGTACGAGATACATTACTAGATATGTATGGAGCAAATATGGTATACGGAAGCGGCTTAAAAGTATATACCACTTTAGATACTAAAATGCAACAAATTGCAAATAATTCAATCGAAAATGCAATCCAACAAAAATATATACCGACAGTAAATAGACAAGATACCGCTGATCCTAAACAGCCCCAAATGGCTTTAGTCACAATTGATGCAAAAACGGGAGCTATCCGTTCAATGGTTGGCGGCCGTGGAGACGATCAATTTAATAGAGCTGTGCAAGCCGTTCGTCAGCCCGGGTCTGCTTTTAAACCCTTTGTTTATACTACAGCAGTCAAAAATAATTATTCACCGGCTGATATAATTAATGATATGCCGATGGCTAATCCGAAAAATAATGATAGTGAAGATAAAGGAATCTGGCCAACTAACTATGGAAATGAATATCGTGGTTTGGTTAGTCTAAGAGATGGCCTCATCCATTCTATTAATGTCGCAGCTGTTAAAATGCTTCAAAAAGTAGGAGTCAGTGATACAATTTCAACAGCTAGACAAATGGGAATTAGTACATTTGAACCTGCTGACAATTACTCTGATCATTATTCATTAGCTCTCGGTGGATTAAATCGAGGAGTAAAACCCCTTGAAATGGCTACATCCTATGGGGTATTAGCCAATAATGGTATCAAGACTGAACCATATGCGATTACAAAGATTTTGGACCGCGACGGTCGGGTAATATATGAAGCCCATCCTAATAAAAAAATTGTATTAAGTCCTGAAACAAGCTATTTAATGACAGACATGTTAAGGTCTGTTATTAATCAAGGAACCGGTTGGAGAGCAGATTTAGATCGTCCCGTTGCTGGTAAAACAGGAACAACTAATAACTATACAGATGCCTGGTTTGTTGGTTATACACCAGATTTAGTAACTAGTGTCTGGATTGGGGAAGATAACTTACAAGAAATGGTTTATGATGCAAAAGACAGTAGTGGAAACTATATACATTCCGAAGGAAACGGGCCCCGAACAATTTCAAGTTCAGAAGCAGCTCGTCTCTGGGGTGAGTATATGAGAAAGGTTGTTGAAGGTCGAGAAGTTGCATACTTTAGTAGACCTAATAATCTTAAATCAGTTTCAATAGATCCAATAACAGGTAAATTGCCCAATAAATATTCACCAAAGGTAAAAGAGGAACTATTTAAAAAAGAAAATGTACCGCGTAATGCAGAAAGCTTACACGGTCCTATTGAAACTATAAATATAGATAAAACTACTGGATATTTGGCAACTGAAAACTGTCCGGAAGAAAATATTGTAGAATATACTTATATAGAAAAAAACGGAATCAGATTAGGACCAACTAATATCAACTTTAGAGAAAAAAATGATGGTAACACAGACCCTGATAATCTTACTAAGGGTGTATATATAGTAGAAGAAGGTGAACCTGTTCAGGTTATAGATTCACAATTGGGAATCCCTGAAAGAAATGATGATGGGGAAGTTAAATATGAAACAAAACCATCTCAATACTGTCCTGAACATCCTTCTGAGGAAGAAGTCGAAACAATAAATCCAGAAGATAGTGTTATCTTTGACATTTGGGAGTTCTTAAATGAAAATCAAGAAGAATAATTAAAATTAAATAGAAATAATTAAAGCCCGGATGAAATTTGTCCGGGCTTAATCTTTTAACAACTATATTTAAAATGTTTTTATTATGATAAAGTTACAATCGTTACTCCCATTCCACCTTCACTTTGATTACCATAGCGGTAGTCTTCTACCAAAGAGTTGCCTTCTAAAACCTCTTCAACAGCTTTTCTTAAGGCTCCTGTTCCTTTTCCATGTATTACCTCTACTGTATTATATCCAGCCAATCTAACGTCATCAAGGTACTTATCAAGCTTTCGCTGAGCATCATCATATCTCATACCTCTTAAATCAAGACTATTAGTTGTGCTCTGGTTCTTTTTAACCTGATATTTTTTAACTAGCCTGTCCTGTTCTACATCAGGCATCTCGATAGGAATAAGATCACTTTTATCAGCATTGATCTTCATTACTCCAGCTTCAACTATTGCCTTATCACCTTCTATATCTACAACTCTACCCTTTTTACCTAGATTTCTAATTCGAACTGTCATTCCTTTTTCTATCTCTTGTTCAGTTTCTTTTTCTTCCTCTTCTCTTTCAATTTCTAACTTACTTTTGAAATCTTTTAATGATTTGTTGATTTCGGTAGCTTTTCTATCTAGTTCGGGCCGAGTAGCATCTGATTCTTCTTTGAGATTTCTGATGATCCTTTTACTTTTCTGTTCAGCATTTTTTATAATTTCTTTGGCTTCTTTTTTAGCTTCTTTTATAATTTCTTCTTTTTCTTTCTTAAAGCTATCCAGCTTTTCTTCATATTCTTCTTTCATTTGGCTGACCTTTTGATGCTTATATTCAGCATCTTCCCGCAGCTCTTGATAACGTTTTCTTTCATTATTAAGTTCTTTAATAATGTTTTCAACTTCAAGTTCCTTTTTATCTATTAGTTTGCGCGCTTCATCAACAATTTCATCCGGTAAGCCTAAACGTAAAGCTATTTCAAATGCATTACTTCCCCCGGGTACCCCCATTATTAGCTTATAGGTGGGTTTTAAAGATTCAAGGTCAAATTCTACTGAAGCGTTTTGAACCTTTGGAAAGGAATAGGCAT
The DNA here is from genome assembly GCA_913055675.1 of uncultured Halanaerobiales bacterium. Taxonomy (GTDB): domain Bacteria; phylum Bacillota; class Halanaerobiia; order Halanaerobiales; family M55B127; genus M55B127. Next base: position 6,663 of record CAJXKY010000068.1, on the reverse strand, counting down.
AACTTTTTAACTGGCTGTAGTGAGTAGTTGCAATTGTAATTGCATTTTTTGATTTAAGTTTTTCTAAAATCGAAATACCTAAGGCTGCACCTTCGCGGGGGTCGGTCCCGGCTCCTAATTCATCAAGTAATACTAAACTTTTAGAATCAGCTGACTTTAAATAGTTCCTTATATTATTCATGTGGGATGAAAAAGTACTTAAATTCTGTTCTATACTTTGTTCATCACCAATATCAGCAAATACTTTATCAAAGACAGCTATCAAGCTACCTTCTTCAGCCGGAATATGAAGTCCACTTTGAACCATCAATACAAAAAGACCAACTGTTTTAAGACTAACTGTTTTACCACCAGTATTAGGACCTGTAATAACTAGATTATTAAAACCATCCCCTACTTCAATACTAATTGGAACTGGATCTTCATTTAAAAGAGGATGTCTACCTTCCTTTATTTTAATAATCCCCTGGTCATTAAGACTAGGAGCTGATCCATCAACCATATTACTATATTTTGCTTTGGCAAATATCTGGTCAAGGATAGTTACATTTTTTAATGAATCTTTTATTTCTTTAGAAAAATTAGACACTAAATAGGAAAGCTGCTGTAATATCCTATAAATTTCTCTTTCTTCTTCTTCTTTTACTTCCCGCAGCTCATTATTTAATTTTACAACTTCCATCGGTTCCATAAAAATTGTCATTCCACTGGAAGACTGATCATGTACTATTCCATCAAATGAATTTCTGTATTCTTTTTTTACAGGGACCACATAGCGGTTTTCACGTCTAGTCACCAGTGATTCCTGCAACATATCCTGGTATTTACTACTTTTTGTAATCTTTTCTAATTGATCTCTTACCTTGTTTTCAATGCTTTCTAATCTATTTCTAAGGGATTTCAACTTGGAACTAGCCTCATCTTTAACTACACCTGTATAATCAATACATCTATTAATTTCATTTCTCAGGTCAGTAAAAACATCGATCCCATCACCTATTTCAAAAATTAAACTATATTCACGTTCGATTATCCTTTGGTCGGAATTTTCTTTGATTTCATTGAAGAACTTTCTAATGTTTCTAAAGGCACCAACTGTGCTTTCAATATCAATTAACTCTGAAATAGATAAAACAATTTCTTTGTCAGCTTTTTTTAAGTAATCCCTGACATCTCTAACTCCACCAAAAGGTGGTTTAGTGAAATCTTCATATATTTTTTTGGCCTGAGTTACCTCTTGTAATCGTTTTTCGATATAGTCGAGGTTTTTAACAGGTTTTATCTCCGATACTACCTTTTGACCAAGAAACGTATCAGCCTGTTCTTCAACTTCATTCATTATTTTTTCTAATTCTAATACTTCTATACTGTGTTTATGCAATCTAATTCACCTCAAACTGTTTCTTTAACTGTTCTGGACTATAAGTATTAACAATGTTTTCCTTTTCAGCCCAAGCCCGACGGGCAATATATATTCCGTATTGCATGTAATTATATTGGTCAGGATGATGGGCATCGGTATTTATGGTTAATTTAACTCCACTTCTAATCGCATCCATCGCCATTTCATCATTTAAATCAAAACGAGAAGGTGATGAATTAATCTCTAAAATCACATCATGTTCTTTAGCTGTTTCTAAGACCTGATCATAATCAAAATCAAATGGAGTTCTATTTCCTAACATTCGACCGGTCGGATGGCCCAATATTTTAACATAAGGGTTTTCCATAGCTTTGATTATCCGAGCTGTCATTTCATCAGCAGGTAAGTTGAAGTTATTGTGTACAGAAGCAATCACAATATCAAAACCTTCTAGTATTTCATCTTCATAATCAAGAGTTCCATCTTTTTTAATATCGACTTCAATCCCTTTTAAGATTAAAAAATCAGGATGTTTTTCTCTTATTTTTTCTATTTCTTTCCACTGTTTTTTTACTCTTTCTACGGAAAGTCCATTCGCAATATTCAAAGACTGGGAATGGTCGGTAAATGCAAGCGTCTTATATCCCCTATCTTTAGCCGCCTCAACCATGCCTTCAATCGAAAGAGCACCATCACTATAATTAGAATGGACATGGAAATCCCCATTAATATCATCTAATGTTATTAGTTGTGGTAATTCAACATTTTGGGCAGCTTCAATCTCACCTTTGTCTTCTCTTATTTCAGGTTCAATATATTTTAAGTCCAGTAGTTCATATATTTCAGCCTCTGAACTTGCCTCCAGCCGTTTTTCACCTTCAAAAACACCATATTCATTTAATTTATAGTTTTTATCTTTGGCAATCTGTCTAAGCCTCACATTATGGTATTTAGAGCCCGTGAAGTACATTAGGGCAGCTGGATACTCTTTATCAGTAACCATCCTAAAATCAACCTGTAAGCCCTCTTTAGTGCGGACTGATATTTTAGTATCACCTTCTAAAAGGATATCTTGAACTTCATCGAGATTACGAATTGTTTCTATTAAATTATGATCTTTTTTGTCTTCTACTGAAATTAAGATATCTATATCACCGATTTTAATTTTCTTTCTTCTGGTACTACCTGCGGTTACAATTTTTAATATTTCATCTGAATTGTCTTTTAACTTTTTAATAAGTTTTTGCGAAGTTTCAAGGGCCTGGTCTAGATTGATATAGTTTGTGTATTCTTGATATTCCTTAAGAGCCTCAAGTAGATTTTCTTCTGTTTTAGCTCCCATTCCTTTTAGTTTTCTTATTTCTCCATTTTGTAAGGCCTTTTTTAAGTCTTCTATATTTTTAATTTCCATTTCTTCTAAAAACTTCCCAGCAGTTTTAGGACCTAACCCTGGTATATTTAAGAGTTCTTCAAAGCCGGCTGGTAAATTTTCCCGCAACTCTTCTAATGGTTCACAGTAGCCTTTTTCGAAAATGTCTTTAATAGTACCGGCTATCCCTTCTCCGATTCCATTAATCTCTTCAAGGTTATTTTCTTTAACCCTTTTCTCTAAATCAATAGTACGGTCCGAAACAATCCGGGAAGCATTATCATAAGCCCTGACCCGGTATTTATTCTCATCAAATATCTTCATTAAATCGGTGTATTCACTTAACATATCCGATATTTCTTTATTACTAAAACTGTGCATTATTTTCACCTCGCTAAAAAAAATTGACCATAATTCTAGTTATGGCCAAATAATCGTTCTAAATTTTCTTTTACATAGGGAGTAAATTCTAAAAATCTATCAGCAAACATAGATTCGTTCAATGTATTAGTTAAGGATTGGTAGGGTATTTCTGATAAAATGAGGACAAGGAAGTATACCAATATTCCTCCCTTTATCAGACCAAAAAGTGCTCCTCCTACTTGGTTTACAGGTTGAATAAAAGGGTTATCAGTCATTGTTTCAAGCACATTACTTAAGATCTGGATTACTATATTAACCCCAATAAATATTACCGCAAAACTAATAAACTGCAGAAAAGTTTCTGAAACATTTAAATAAGGTTTTAGAAAGTATTGAAATTCAGTATAGTTAGTTATAGCTAAATAAAGTGAAATAAGGATCCCTAAAATTGTTGCTGTCTGTTTTACAAATCCTTTTTTATAACCTTCAAATATAAAGTAGAGAAGGATGAGACTTATTAAAATATCAATGACTGTTATAGAACCACCCAATTTATCAATCTGCCTCCTCCAAAAGCTTATTTAATTCCCTATTGTCTCTTTTTAGTGAATTATTATCTTTTATTAATTTATCTCGTAACTCTTTAAGCTCCTTATTTTCCTTTTTCAATTCTTGAAGCTTAGATTTTGTTTTAAAATATTCATCAGCAATATTAACCATAGTAAGCCCCAACAAAGTTCTGCGGGGTAAACGGGGATAGGTCTCCTGTATCTCTCGCCCTACATTATTTATAAAGTCGGCAAGATCTTTCACATAATCTTCAGAAACCTCACCTTTTACAACCAGTTCTTCTTCTAAAATGCTGATATTAACCTTATTTATTTCTTGATACTTTTCCATTATTATCCAACCCCTGTTTATTAATGTTCTACTTTAATAAATTCACTATTATAATTGAAATTCCTGCAACCTGTTTACTTTTTTCGTATTTCAGCTTCATATTCACTTTCCAGCTTATTAACGATATTATTGACTACTTCATTTACTTCTTGATCTGTTAAAGTACGGTCTAGTGCTTGGAATAACAATTTGAATGCAATTGATTTTTGACCTTCAGGAATCTGTTCTCCCTGGTAAATATCAAATAACTCAGTCTCTTTTAAGATTGTATCATCAGTATTATTAATTAAGTTTAAGACTTCCATTACTGGTACATCTTCTGAAATCTTAATTGCTAAATCTCTATCTACGGCTGGATATTTAGGCAGCATTTCAAACAGATAATCTCCAATTTTTACTTCTTCAAAGATAGTTGTTAAATCAATTTCTGTTACTGCTGTTCTATCTTTAAGATCATAGTTATCTATTATTTTTGGTTTAAGTTCACCTAATACTCCAATTTTTACTCCCTTATACAAAATATCAGCTGTTCGTCCGGGGTGCATGAAAACTTCATCTCCACGTACAAATTCAATTTGATCGGTTAAATCTAAACGGGCAAACAGTTCCTCTAATGCACCTTTAAGGTAGTAAAAATCAGATGCATCCTGATCCCAGATATCCTGACCTGCTCCCATCGAACCGGCTGCTAATTTGGTGTTTTCTAATGGTCTTTTACGGTGACCTTGATTTAAAAAGGTTCGTCCGGTTTCAAAGTACTTAACTTCTTCAATTTGTCTTTTAGCATTAGTAGCCATCGAGTCAATTAAGCCCGGTAGTAAAGAAGTTCTTAAAAGACCAAAGGCTTTATTTAATGGATTTTTAATACTAACCCAGTTTTTATATCTGTGGTCGTCAGGTAACATTAAATCTTTATAATCTTGAGGTCCGGTTAAACTAAATGTTATTATCTCATCTAGACCGGCCGAATTCATGAGATTTTTAATTTGTTTTTCAATCTTTTGTTTGCGTGTTCTTTGCCCTACTTCATTAGTTTTTGGTCTAGTAGTTGGTATATTATTATATCCGTAAATTCGAGCAATTTCTTCAATAACATCGGCATCCTGTTCCATATCATTTCGATAGGAAGGTACTTTTACTTTTAATAGATCTTCAGCTTTTTTAACCACTTCAATTTCCAATCTTTTTAACATCTCTTCTATCTTATCTTTTTCTAAAGAGATTCCAAGTAACCTATTTATCTTTGCTAAACTAACTTCGATTATATTATCCTGATATGGTAAGGGATAATTATCCAATACACCTTTGGCAACTGTCCCTTCCGCATACTGCTGCATTAAATAGGCGGCTCTGTTTCCTGCTTCTATAACTCTTTTAATATCAACCCCTCGTTCAAAACGATGGGAGGCTTCACTTGGTAAACCAAGTTTACGAGCCGTTCTTCTAATACTAGTCGGTTCAAAATAGGCGGCCTCTAAGAATATATCGGTTGTTTTACGGGTTACCTCACTATTTTCTGCTCCCATGACTCCAGCTACTGCAATTATCTTTTCAGGATCTGTAATAACTAAAGTTTCCTGGTCTAAAGTTCTTTCAACCTCATCTAATGTGATGACCTTCTCATTTTCTTTGGCTCTTCTGACTATAATTTTACCGTCTTTTATATTACCTAAGTCAAAAGCATGAAGAGGTTGGTTGTATTCAAGTAAAACATAGTTAGTTATATCAACTATATTATTGATCGGTCTAATCCCAGCAGCTTTTAAACGTCTCTGCATCCACATTGGGGATGGTTTTATTTTAACATCTTTTATAACACGCCCTGCATAACGAGGACAAAGTTCTTCATCTTCTATTTTAATGGCTGCTTTATCTTCAATCGGATCAGATCTATCTTCTTTAATTTCGATTTTAGGTTTATCTATTTCAGATGGTTCAGCCAGCATTGCTTTTACTTCTCTTGCAATACCTAATAGCCCAAGACAACGAGCATAATTAGGTGTTAAATCTAAATCAAGCACATATTCGTCAAGCCCTTGAAATTCAACAAACCTTTCTCCCACCTGAGCGGTATCAGGTAGAATCATGATTCCACTGGCTCTTTCTTCCTGTAAACCAAGTTCGTCTTTAGAACAGATCATTCCTTCAGAAACTTTACCTCTTAATTTAGTTTCCTCAATTTCCATCCCGGTTGGTAAGGTAACGCCAACTTCTGCAACGGGAACCTTAATATCAACTCGTACATTTGGTGCTCCCGTAATCATTTGCAGCACTTTGTCACCAATATCTACTTTACATATTTTAAGTTTATCAGCATTAGGATGGTTGTCTATTTCTACAATTTTACCAATTTTAATATCTTCTAATCCTTTACCTAAATATTCTAGGTTCTCTACCTCCAGACCTGCCATTGTAAACTTATGTGACAACTCTTTTGGAGTATAGGGAAAATCTATATATGTTTTTAACCAATTATATGGTACCTGCATTTATTTCTCACTCCTTTGTTAAAATTGATGGATAAATCTTTTGTCATTTTCATACAATACTCTAATATCATTGATATCATATTTTAACATTGCAATTCGATCCCAGCCCATTCCAAAGGCAAAACCACTATAAACATCAGGATCAAGTCCTGACATCTTTAATACATTGGGATGAACCA
>CAJXKY010000067.1 GCA_913055675.1 uncultured Halanaerobiales bacterium | reverse complement strand
ACCTTTATATTAAACTTAAAGGCGCCGAAGGAGCAAAGCTTTTAAAAGAGCCGAAACTCTCAGGCAGAAGAAATCTGGAAGGACCAAACTCTGGACACACCAGAACAGGGGAGTTTAAGGAAACTTAAGCTCTCCTTTTTTTATTATCAATATTAGGAGGTGAAAACGTGAAAAGAACAGCTCTTTATGATGCACACTTGGATTCAGGAGCTAAAATTATTGATTTTGGTGGATGGGAAATGCCAGTTCAATACACTAGCATTATTGAAGAACACAAAGCAGTAAGAAATAAAGCAGGTATATTTGATGTCTCTCATATGGGAGAGATTAAAATTTCAGGTAAACAATCAAAGGATTTAGTACAGAGATTAATTACTAATAATGCTGCTAAACTTACTAGGGGTCAAGTAGTATATACCCCAATGTGTTATCAAGACGGCGGCATAGTTGATGACTTATTAGTATATAAACTAGATACCGACCAATTTCTACTAGTGGTTAATGCTTCCAATACTGCAAAAGACTTGCGATGGATTAATAAGAATGCTGAATTTTTTGAAGATGTAGAAGTGGAAGATAAAACTGATGATTATTCTTTAATTGCTATTCAAGGTCCTATTTCCCGGGAAATAATTAATTCTCTTTTAGAAGATGATATTTCTGATATGAAGTTTTATAACTTTATTAACACTAATATTGCAGGGGTTGAAGCAATCGTATCCAGAACTGGTTATACTGGAGAGTTAGGTTTTGAGATTTATTTAGATTCTAAAAATGCTATTGAAGTATGGAAAACGTTAATTAAAGAAGGAGAGGATAAAGGCTTAAAGCCTGCAGGTCTAGGGGCTAGAGATACCTTGCGTCTTGAAAAAGCATTGTGTTTATATGGAAATGATATTGATGAGTCAACAAATCCATTAGAAGCAGGTTTAGATTGGACTGTTAAATTTGACAAAAATGAATTTAATGGGAAAGGGAAATTGCAACAGATAAAACAGAAAGGTATTCAAAAGAAATTAGTTGGCTTCATTATGTCTGAGAGAGGAATACCTAGACATGGATATAAGATCGTAATTGACAATGAAATTGTTGGAGAAGTAACTAGTGGTAGTTATTCTCCTACTTTGGATGAAAATATTGGGATGGCGTATATAGATAAAGAATATGCTAATAAGGATACTGAAATAAATATCCGTATTAGAAAACGTGAAGTAAAAGCAAAAATTGTTGAAACACCATTTATTTAAAATAAAAAAGGGGGACTTTTTTATGAACATTCCAAATGATTTATATTACACAGAAAACCACGAGTGGATTTCGATTGATGGTAAAGAGGCTGTTGTAGGTATTTCTGAACATGCACAAGAAGAATTAGGTGACATAGTGTTTGTTGAATTACCTTCTGTCGAGGAAGAATTAGATCAGTTTGAAGAATTTGGAGTTATTGAATCCGTTAAGGCTGTTTCTGACGTATTTATGCCAGTTAGTGGTGTTATTGTTGAGGTAAATGAAGATTTAATGGATGAACCTGAAAAGATCAATGAAGATCCTTTTGGGAGTGGTTGGTTAATTAAAGTAGAAATCAAAGACAAAGGCGAATTAGATGAATTAATGGATAGTACAGAATATCAAGCCTTTTTAGAGGAGGAATAGCAAATGGACTATGTCTCCAATACAAATAAAGAACGCAATTTAATGTTAAAAGAAATTGGCGTGGAGGCAGTAGAGGAAATATTTAGCTCTATTCCTGAAAAAGTAAGATTAGATAGAGAACTAGATGTTTCAGGGGGTATGTCTGAACTCGAATTAAAAAACCATATCAATGAGTTAGCAGAAAAAAACTACTCATTGGATGAATATACCTCTTTTTTAGGAGCTGGAGCATATGACCATTATATACCAAGTATTATTGATCATCTAATTTCCAGACAGGAATATTATACTGCTTATACACCTTATCAAGCTGAATTAAGTCAAGGAACTCTACAGGCTATTTATGAATATCAAAGTATGATAGCTGAATTAACAGGGATGGATATAGCTAATGCTTCTCTTTTAGACGGAGGATCAGCGGCAGCTGAAGCTGTATTAATGGCTGCAAGGGTATCTAGAAAAAATAAAGTTTTATTATCCAGTGGATTACACCCTGCATATAGGGAAGTAACGAAAACCTATGGTAGTCCAAAAGACTTAGATTTTGTAGAAATTGGATTAGAAGATAGTACTACAGATTTAGATGAATTAGAAAGTCAATTAGATGATGAAGTAGCCGCAATCGTAGTACAATATCCAAATTTTTATGGATCTATTGAAGATTTAGAACGAATTCAAGAAATGAAAGATAAATATAAAAAAGCATTATTAATTGTAGTAGCTAATCCTATAACTTTAGGGACCTTAACACCACCTTCAGAGTTTGGTGCGGATATTGTTGCTGGCGAAGGACAAAGTTTAGGTAATACAGTTAATTATGGCGGGCCATATTTAGGCTATTTGGCTTGTAAGGGAGATCGTAAATTCATGAGACAAATTCCAGGAAGAATTGCTGGAGCCACTGAAGATGCTGAAGGTAATAGAGGTTATGTTTTAACTTTACAAACCAGGGAACAACATATTAGACGGGCTAAAGCTACTTCTAATATTTGTACCAATGAGGCTCTTAATTCAACCATTTCAACTATTTATATGGCTACTATGGGAAAACAAGGTTTGAAAGAAGTAGCTGACCAATCATTTAAAAAAGCTCATTATCTTGCTGATAAAATAAATGAGTTAGATAATTTTGAAGTTGTAAACTTTGACAACTTTTTCCATGAATTCTGGTTAAAATCTAAAAAGCCTATCAATAAATTAATAGCACACCTTAAACAAAACAAGATACTAGGTGGAATAAATTTATCTAGATTTGGTGAAGAAAAGGGATTATTATTGAGTGTTACAGAAAAAAGAACTAAAGCTGAAATAGATGAATTAGTCGAATTAATGGGGGAGATGTAAATGGCTGAAAGATTAATAAAAGATTATTCTAGCCCAGGAAGAAAGGGATATTCATTACCTCCGTTAGATGTACCAGATTTAGAACTAGAAGAATATGTTGGTAATAAATATTCGCGTGATGAACTTAATTTTCCTGAAGTTAGTGAGGTTGATGTAGTTAGACATTATACAGCACTTTCAGAATTAAATTATGGAGTAGATTCAGGAATTTATCCTTTAGGTTCATGTACCATGAAATATAATCCAAAAAGAAATGAAGATATAGCAAGGCTTAATAAATTATCACAGATTCATCCCTATCAAAAGGAAGAAGATGTTCAGGGATCTTTAGAGATATTATATAAATTAAAAGACGATTTAGCTGAAATAAGTGGGATGGATGAGATGACATTGCAACCTGCTTCTGGAGCCCATGGTGAATTTACAGGCTTATTAATTATAAAAAAATATTTCGAAGATAAAGGAATAGAAAAATCAAAAGTCATTGTTCCTGATTCTGCTCATGGTACGAATCCAGCTAGTGCTGTTATGGCAGGTTTTGACGTGGTTGAAATAGATTCAAATGAACACGGTATGATAGACATTGAAAAATTAAAAGAAGCTGTTGATGATGATGTAGCAGCCCTTATGTTAACTAATCCAAATACCCTTGGTATATTTGAAAAAGATATCTCAGAAATAGCAGATATAATTCATGAAGCAGGGGGCCTTTTATATTATGATGGCGCCAATCTTAATGCAGTAATGGGTTATGCAAGACCTGGGGATATGGATTTTGATGTATTGCATTTAAATCTACACAAAACATTTTCCACTCCTCATGGTGGTGGAGGTCCAGGTTCTGGTACAGTTGGAGTCAAGGAATTTCTAAAACCATATCTCCCTCGCCCGGTTCTTAGTAAAAAAGAGGATTGCTACACCTGGGATTATGATAGTCCAAAATCCATTGGAAAATTACATGCGTTTTACGGAAATTACGGAGTATTAATAAGAGCCTATTCCTATATAAAAACACTTGGAAGTGAAGGTCTTAAAAAGACAACAGAAAATGCAGTTTTAAATGCTAATTATATGAAAAACAAGCTAAAAGAAGAATTTGTATTACCATTCGAAGAAAACAATCTACATGAATTTGTTTTATCTGGTGTTAAACAAAAGGAAAAAGGAGCTAGTACCTTAAATATTGCCAAAAGGCTCCTTGATTATGGACAGTACGCTCCAACAATATATTTCCCATTAGTTGTTAAAGAAGCAATGATGATAGAACCCACTGAAACAGAAAATTTAGATACTTTAAATAAATTTATTGAAACTTTGAAAACAATTTCTAAAGAGATTGAAGAAAACCCAGAAGTTGTAAAAAATGCTCCTCACAATACTTCTGTACGGAAATTAGATGAAGTTAAAGCAGCTCGGGAACCCGATTTAAGATGGTAAATTAATATATAATTTATAGCGGCCATCTTGGCCGCTATTTCTTCTTACACTTTTTGCTTTCATTTAATATATATTATATAATAATTAATGTAAAATGAAATCACAAAAAATGATATAAGGGGTAATATAATGCTTGAGAAAAATTATTTGAAAAATATTGATAAGGATATAAAAAATGATTATGAAGAAGCTACAGAATTATTAGATGTTGGTAAGTTTGATGAAGCACAGGGGAAATTCAATGATATATTAAATGAAATTGATGGTTTTATTCCAGCCTTAAATAAAATAGCTGTAATAGAAATTTATAATAACAATCTAGAAAAAGCCGAGCAAATATTATCAGAAATTTTAAAAGAAGATTCAGATTATGTACCGGCTTTAACAAATCTTGGAAGCATAGAAAAGAAAAAAGGTAATTTAGATAAAGCTGAAAAATTATATGAGAAAGCGATTGAAATTGAACCTGAATATGGTAACGCATATAATAATTTAGGAGTCATCTATCGCGAAAAAGGTAAATATACACAATCAGTTAAATATTTAAAAAAAGCTCGTAAAAGAGGATCATATTCCTTTAAATTTGATGATGAACCATTATACAAAAACAAGGGTTGCCTCTTCTTTGTGGGGGTAATAATTATAGTAGTATTATATTTTATATTTTTTTAAGGGGTGTACAAGATGGCAGATCTTAAAGTTGGTGACAGGGTAAAGATGAAAAAAGAACATCCTTGTGGGTCCAATATTTGGAAAGTGATTAGAGTTGGTATGGATATAAAAATTGAATGTGAAAAATGTGATCATATTGTAATGATGCCCAGGAGAAAATTCGAAAAAAATCTTAAAGAAATATTAAAATAAGGTGATAAAATGGAAATAGGAATAGTTGGACTACCTAATGTTGGAAAATCTACATTATTTAACGCATTAACTGAAGCAGGCGTATCAGCGGATAATTATCCTTTTTGTACGATAGATCCAAATGTCGGTGTAGTAGAAGTACCAGATAAAAGACTGGATGATTTATATGAACTGTTTTCTCCACCTGAAAAAATACCTGCTACAATTAAATTTGTTGATATTGCAGGTTTGGTAAAAGGTGCTAATAAGGGAGAAGGTTTAGGTAATAAATTTCTTTCTAATATTAGAGAAGTAGATGCTATTGCACATGTAGTTAGATGTTTTGAAGATAATAATGTTACACATGTAGATAGTGAACTAGACCCTATTAGAGATATTGAAGTAATTAATACCGAACTAATAATGGCTGATCTTGAGACAATACAAAAGAGAAAAGAAAAAACAGAACCGATGTTAAAATCCGGTGAAGATAAGTATAAAGAAGAGTTTAAAATTTTAGAGAAACTTGAAACTAATTTAAATAAAGGTTTACCAATAAGAAACATGAACTTAGATGAAAAAGAAAGAAATCTTGTTGAAGAGCTCTTTCTATTAACAGACAAAAAAGTAATCTACATAGCTAATATCTCAGAAAGTGATATAAATAAAGATAAGGTTGAATGTGTAGAGAAAATCAAAGAATATGCAGCCAAAGAAAATACCGAAGTTGTTAAAATTAGTGCGGATATAGAGTCTGATATTGCTGAATTACCAAACGAAGAAGCGAAATTATTTTTGGAAGAATTAGGGTTAGAAGAATCTGGTTTAAATAGAGTTATAAAATCAAGTTATGAACTTTTAAATTTAATCACATTTTTTACTGCTGTAAAAAAGGAAATTAGGGCTTGGACAGTTGTTAAAGGAACGGAAGCTCCAAAAGCTGCCGGTAAAATACATACTGATATGGAACGGGGTTTCATTAAAGCCGAGGTCATTAGTTATATAGACTTAATGAAAACCGGTTCAATCAGCCAAGCTAGAAATAATGGTTTGTTAAGGATAGAAGGACAAGATTATGTAATTCAAGATGGAGATTTTTGTTATTTCAAATTTAATGTTTAGATAGAAGTTGCAATTTCAATGCTTCGATGCTATAATGATAAAGAATTGTGTTATAAAAATTCATATATTTAATCCATGCTTCATAAAGGCAAATATGGAGCCGCTTAGACCGAATGGAGGGGGTGAAGAGAAATGGATAAAGTTAGGACATATGAAACAGCAATTGTATTAAAACCAGATTTAGATGATGAAAAAAGAGAAGAAATTTTAGAAAGAATTAAGTCTGTTATTACGGATAATGATGGTGAAATAACTAATATTGACGAATGGGGTAACAGACAGTTAGCATATGAAATTGAAGATTATCGTGCTGGTGATTACACATTTATTGAATTTGATTCCTCATCTGAAATATTGGAACAATTAGAGCATAATTATCGCATTTTAGGTGAGATTATTCGTTCATTAATTATCAGGAAAGAAGTATAAATTGAGGGGTGGCTTAATTGTTAAATCATATTGTATTAATCGGTAGGCTAGTTAGAGATCCGGAACTTAGATATACTAGTAACGGGACACCAGTAGCTAATTTCACATTAGCTGTAGAAAGAAATTATACTAATAGAGATGGTGAAACTGATGTTGATTATATCAAAATTGTAACCTGGCGTAAGTTAGCAGAAAATGTGGCCCATCACTTGGGCAAAGGACGTCTTGTTGCTGTAGAAGGATCCCTACAAATCAGAAAAAGTAAAGGTAAAAATGATAATAGAACATATATTAATCCAGAAGTTATTGCTAATAATGTTAAATTTTTAGACTGGCCGAGTGATAGTAAAAAGAATCAAAGTGATAGTAAAAAGAATGAAAGCCGCTCAAATATGGAACAACAAGATTCGAAATCTATGGATGATCAAGATTTATCTGATGATGATTTTGAAGTACCATTTTAAGAAGGAGGTTTAATTATGGGTAGAGGTAGAAATAGGTCATGTTTCTTTTGCGCAAAAGATAAAGAAATAGATTATAAAGATCTAAAAACTTTAAATAGATATATTACAGACAGAGGTAAGATTGTCCCCAGAAGAATTACAGGGAATTGTTCTAAGCACCAAAGAGATGTCACAAAAGCTATAAAAAGAGCAAGAAAACTAGCGTTATTACCATATGTAAAAGAATAAATTAAAAATATCAGGGGGAGGTTTTTAAACATAGCCTCCCTTTAAATATTAAACAATACCTGGTGATGAGTTATTGAGGTGTAAATAATATTATGGTTAATCAAAAAATCAAAGACAGTATAAAAGTTTTAATTTATCTACTAATATTAACATTAATCAATATATATATACCTTTTCTCAGTATCCTAGTTTTGATTGTATGGCCCATTCCAATAGTCGTTATAACAATGAAATATAATTTAAACACGACGGCTGGTGTTATAGCTATATCTGCTTTAATCAATGGTTTATTATTTAGTCCACTGATGGGATTATTAGCAGTTATTGGCTATGGATTAATAGGATTTGTAATTGGTAGTTGTTTGAAAGAAGAAATAAAACCATTAAATGCTTTAGTATTTACTGTGCTTTCAGTTCTCTTTTCTCATATATTACTACTTTTTATTTCTAGATATTTACTGGGTATAAACTTCCAATCTATTATAAATCAAATTAATACAATAGTAAGTCAAACTAGTAATATGGGTAATATGGAAGAGATGTTAAATAGCCAGTTGCAATTATTACAGAGGATTTTTCCTGCTCTTATAGGGATTTCAGCAATAATAACTGGTAGTTTAAATTATTATGTCTCTACCTGGTATATTAATAAAGCCGGATTCAATAAATCGGTTTATAAAGAGATAAAATATTGGGCGTTGCCACGCTGGGTTATTGCAATAGGTATTGTGATTTCACTAATTTTAAAAAGATATATGATTTTTGTAAATCTAAATATGGTTCTATTGTTTTTAACTTTAATACAAGGTTATGCAGTTACCATATATTATATTGATAAAAAAACAAAGAATTCGATTATAAAAGTAATATTTACTGCGGTAGTAATTTTCATACCCCTATTACCGCCAGCGCTTGTATTATTGGGGTTAGTTGATTTTTGGTTTGATTTAAGAAAAATTGATAACTACAAAGAAAAAAATGAACGAAGCTAAAGGAGGTTTTATATAATGGAAATTATTTTAAGAGAAGATGTAGATAAACTAGGAGCTTCTGGTGATGTTGTGGAGGTTGCTGATGGTTATGCTAGAAATTACCTTATTCCAAGAGGTTATGCTTTAAGAGCTACAGAATCCGAAAAGAAAAGATTAAGACATGAAATTGAAAAAGCTAAGGAAAGAAAAGCTGAGAAAACAGAGCAAGCCCAAAAACTTAAAGCTCAACTTGAAGATGAGAGATTTATCTTCCCAGTTAAGGCTGGTGAAGAGGGCAAATTATTTGGGTCTGTCACTACCAAAGATATTGGTGAAGAGGCAGCTGAAGAGGGATATGATATTGACAAGAGAAATATTGCCTTAGAAGACAATATTAAAGAACTGGGTGTACATAAGGTCCCGGTTAAATTATTTGATGATATTTATGCTAATTTAATTATAGAAGTTGTAGAGGCAAAAGAAGAAGACGAAGAATAATAAGTTTAGTATAATAAATTAGAATATAGTATATAACTGAGCTCCCTATTTTGGGGGCTTTTTTTATTTTGAGTTTTTTAAATAAATTTTATAGGAGGGTGGTGTAAAGTTTTGGTAGGAAGCAGGAAAATTAGGTATAAAAAAGAATAGAGACCTCATAACCCAACCAAAGGAGTGAAGTCTCTATGGCAAATATTATACAATAAAATTATGAGGATATCAATAGTTTTGAAAAAAACAGCAATCAAAAGAGCTAATTTAGGTATGCAAAAGGATATTGAGGAGTAGAAGAGTTTTTATTCTAAAATATGCCTGATAATTTGGAAATTATTAGATTTAAAAAAAGTACAATTTGAACAAAAGTAGAAGATGTAACTTTTAAGAGGAGATTATATTTTGGTCATGAGGCAGATGAATATTTATTTTTATTGGATGGATTTATTGACATACTAATTAATTAGAGTTATAATATGAACATGTAGTCACATGAATATTTGGTCACAAAATATTGGAGGTAAAACTAATTGCCAACTGATACTTTTTTTAATCTACCGAAGGAAAAGAGAAATAGGGTGGTAAAAGCTGCAATTTATCAGTTTGCTAGCAAGGGATATTCCAAAGCTAGTGTTACTCAGATAGTCCATGATGCCCAAATTGCAAAAGGAAGTTTTTATCAATATTTTAATGATAAGAAAAGTTTATACAAATATATTGTTAAAATGGCCTTAGATAAAAAGCTAGAGTATATAATTGAAATGGATAGTAGTAAAATTGATGGTTTATATTATTTTTTGATACAAATTAATATTGCGATTATAAGATTTGCAGAAGAGAATATAAATTTAGCTAGAATAGTTAATGATTTACCAAATATGGAACAGACCTATATTTATGAAGAACTTGAAATTTATCATAAAAAGTCGGGCTTAAACCTCTTTATTCCGAGGTTAAAAAAAGCTGTTCAAGAAGGGAAAATAAAACCCGAAGTAAATATACATTATGCGGCACATCTTTTATATAATTCTAGTCTTTTTATAACAAATTATTTTTTAGAAGAAAAAGGAGTTAATAGCCATAAGGATATGATTCCAGTAATTGAAAATATTATTGGTTTAATTATTTTAGGAATCAAAAAAGACGGAGGGGAGAGTTAATATGGCACTATTAAAATTAGAAGATGTAAAAAAAGTTTATCATCAGGGAAAGATAGATGTTCCTGCCATTAGAGGAATTACACTGGAGATAGAAGAAGGTGAATTCACTACTATTTTTGGCCCTTCTGGATCCGGGAAAACTACATTATTAAATATTATTGGTTGTTTAGATAAACCTTCAGCGGGAGAAATATATTACAATGGTTCAAAGCATTTATCAGAATTAACGAAAAATGAATTAGCAGATTTTCGCAGATATAATCTTGGTTTTATATTCCAAGGTCACAATCTAATTCCTGTTTTAACTGCATTTGAAAATGTTGAATTTGC
>CAJXKY010000066.1 GCA_913055675.1 uncultured Halanaerobiales bacterium | reverse complement strand
TCTTAGTTGTTCATAGATATTATTAAAATAACATATTTTTTTCAAAAAGGCAAATAATTAATCAATAGAATCAAGTTCATTTTTGATTTTATCCATTATTAATTCTCCAACTTCTGTTTTTTCTTCTCTACTTAATTTTTTATCATGATAATCATCTAAAGTAAATGGTTTACCCACTGAAACCCTCAAAAGATTGTCTTCATCAGCATGCTTTATTCCAACCGGTAGAATGGGACTTTCACTCATCAAAGCTATTAATGTAACACCTGGTTTAGCGTCCCCTAATTCGCCGTCCTTCATTCTAGTTCCTTCAGGAAACATACATAAGACTTTACCATTCTTAAGAATTTTTAACGATTTTCTTATAGCACTTTTATCTGGTACACCTCTTTTGACCGGAAAAGTTCCCATTGTTTTTAAAATATATCCAAACCATTTTTTTTCAAATAGTTCTTCCTTTGCCATAAAATGCAACTGACGTTTTACTGCACATCCCGCTATTGGAGGATCAAGATAACTCACATGATTTGAAACTACAATCAGTGGACCTTCTTGGGGAACATTGTTTCTACCCGTGACCTTCCAATTATGGACTATTTTAAAGTAGATATTTAATACATAATATGAAAACCAATATATGAACTTACCCATACTAATTTACTCCCCTTTTTTTATTATATGAAGTATTTTAGTCAATACTTCCTTTTTGGTTAAATCAGTGGTATCTATTTCTATTGCATCCTCAGCCTTTTTAAGCGGTGAATGTTCTCTATTTGAATCTATTTTATCTCTTCGGTCAATTTCTTGTTTTACTTCTTTAAAAGCTT
Organism: uncultured Halanaerobiales bacterium; assembly: GCA_913055675.1. Classification (GTDB taxonomy): domain Bacteria; phylum Bacillota; class Halanaerobiia; order Halanaerobiales; family M55B127; genus M55B127. Next base: position 9,669 of record CAJXKY010000066.1, on the reverse strand, counting down.
TATCAGATTCTTCGTCTCTTTTAATTATATCTTTATATCTTCTAATAGCTCTTTCTTGTACTGATGCAGTTATGTAAAATTTATAATCTGCATTGGGTAATACTCGGGTACCAATATCTCTTCCGTCCATCACTATATTTTTTTCCTGAGCTATTTTTCGTTGTTTTTCTACAAGCTCATCTCTAATAATTTTGATTTGTGCAATAGTTGAAACATTTTTGTCGACTTCATCACTTCTTATCTTATTAGTTATATCATCTTTATCAGCATAAATTTTAAATTCATTGTTTTTATATTCTACATCAATTTTAAGAAGTTTTACAAGTTCAGATAATTTTTCTTTATTAGCCAAATTAATATCTTTATCTAAAGCACATAAAGTAACTGCCCTATACATTGCTCCACTATCTAAATATGTATAATTTAGCTTTTTAGCTAACATTTTAGCTATAGTACTTTTACCAGCTCCAGCTGGTCCATCTATCGCAATTGATATTGTCACCTTATCCCCCCATTAACCTAAACTATTACTTTATTTAATTTATCAAAAAAATTTGGAAATGAGTTTTTAATACACTGTGAATCTTTTAAAACTGCACCATTATCTGAAATTATTGCTATTAAAGTAAAAAGCATTGCCATTCGATGGTCTAAGTAAGGGTCTAAATATGTTTTGTTTTTGATTTCTTGTGGTCCATATACTCTAAATCCATCAGAAAACATTTTAATGTCAAGATCTAAATTATTAAAGGCTTTTCTTATCACAGCAAGTCGATCAGATTCTTTTACTCTTAATTCTTCAGCAGAAGTGATCTCAGTAATACCTTCAGCTTTAATTCCTAATAAAGCTATTAAAGGAATTTCATCTATCATCTTAGGTATTAATTTTTCATTAACTTTTATTCCTTTTAGAAAACTATATTTAACTAACAGATCTCCTCTTAATTCCCCCTGTAGAAATTGTTTATTTCTTGTTTTTATATTACCACCCATTTGTTTTGCAACTTTTAAGAATCCTGTTCGAGTTGGGTTTAAATTGACATTTTTTATAAGTAATTCACTGCCAGGTATTAACAAAGTAGCTGTAATAAAATATGCAGCTTGTGAGAAATCCCCTGGAATTGTATATTGACTATTTGGTATTTTAAAATTTTGTGATGATCTAAATATTATTTTATCATCATTTAGCTTTATATTAAAACCAAGATAATTCATTAAAATTTCAGTATGGTCCCTAGAAGGATTAGGCTCTTTAATTATTGTCTCTTGATTTGTATACAAATTTGCCAAAAGTATTGATGATTTAACTTGAGCACTTGCTACTGGGAGTTGATAACTTATCCCATTCAATTTTGAAGGAAATATTTGAAGTGGACAATTTTGGTCTTTGTTTTTCCCTTTAATCTTTGCATTCATCTGTTTCATAGGAGTAATTATCCTCTTCATGGGCCGTTTTCTCAAAGAACTATCTCCATCTAAAATATAATGATTATTCTGTCCTGCTAAAAGTCCAGTTAATAATCGCATTGTAGTACCAGAATTTCCACATCCAATTATTTTAGAGGTTTTTCCAAGATTATTTAACCCTTGTCCTTCAATTATATATTTATCTTTATCTCGAATTATTTTTATACCTAACTGTCTAAACGCATCCAAAGTTTTTTTACAATCTTCGGCTGTTAATAAATTATATATATGAGAGCTACCATTAGCAATTGCAGAAAATATTATACTACGGTGAGAAATAGATTTATCAGAAGGAGGAGTAAATTCTCCCTTGAGTTTTCTATTTCTAATTGGAATTATATTTTTATCCATATTATTTCTTACCTAATATCTTTTTAACTGAATTGATATTTTTTATTAACTTTTTAAAATTAGTTGGATTTAAAGATTGATCACCATCACTTAAGGCCAATTCTGGTTGAGGGTGTACTTCAATCATAGCACCCTGTGCTCCTATACTTAAAGCCGCTTCCACTGCGGGTAATATTAAATCCCACCGACCTGTTCCATGACTAGGATCAACAATTACTGGATAATCAGCTAGTTTTTTCAAAATTGGTACTGCCATTAAATCTAAAGTAAACCTTGTCCTCTGTTCGAAAGTTCTAATTCCTCTTTCACACAATAAAATATTTTTATTACCTTTTTCATATATATATTCTGCAGCCAAGATAAATTCTTCGTAATTAGCACTCATACCTCTTTTTAGCAAAACAGGTTTATCCAATTTCCCCACTTCTTTTAATAAACTATAATTATACATGTTACGAGAACCAATCTGTAAAATATCAGTATAATTTTTGATTAAATCTAAATTTTTTATATCCATAACTTCAGTAATTATTTTGAAATCATATTTTTGAGATTGCTCTTTTAAAAGTTCTAGACCTTTTTCTTCTAAACCTTGAAAATTATAGGGAGAAGTTCTTGGTTTAAATGCACCACCTCTAATGTAGTTTATATTTAAATCAGATAAAATTCTCCCAATTTTTTCCATTTGTTGTTTGTTTTCAACAGAACAAGGTCCTGCTATAATCTTAAAGTCATTATTTAAAAATTGATTATTATCTTCAAAATTAATATAACGTCTTTCATCTAAAAATTGATCCGCTTTTTCATTTTTTAAAATATTATCTGGAATAAAAGAATCATTTATTTCTTTAATTAAAGATTCCCTTATTTCAGAAACTATTATTAAAAAACTCGAATTACCTTCACTACGTTTTATAAATTTAATATTGTTTTTGTTTAATAAATCTATTAAATTGTAATAATTTTTAGTTTCATTTTTATATTTTAATATCATAATCTTACTCCTCAGAAAGAAAATTCAAGTCTTTTCTTAACTTTGCAGCCTTCTTTAAATAAATGTGTTTTACTTTATCTTTTTCTAAATTTTTATTAATATATAGTAAAACTCTTATACATTTACTTAAAGAGTTATCTACATACATTTCCTGCAAGCACATTATTGTTGTTTGTGTAAATCCCATTTCCCGAACTGCTTTACCAGGATAAACCGCATCAAGATCATCTGTAGTTGAAAAAGTAAAGTTTATAATATCCTTTTTATGCAAATTATTTTTTTCGATAATTGTTTTGAGCATAGTTTTTACAGCTTCATTGATATCTTTTTCTTTATTCTTTTCTACTGTAATAGCACCACGTATTGTATACATTTTAAACCCTCTTTCCAATAAAAATACACCCCAAGCAGGGTGTATTAAAGGTTAGTTATCCAATTGCTTTAGGGCATGTTGAGCAGCTTTTTGCTCTGCTTCTTTTTTACTTTTACCCTTTCCAAAACCTAGTTCTTCCTCTTCGAAATTAACTGCAACATAAAATTCTTTATTATGGTCTGGACCTTTTTCTTTAACAACTTCATAATCCGGTCTATTATTACTATTTTTTTGAATAACTTCTTGCAGCATTGTCTTATAATCTTGTATGTAGTTACCATTATCAACTTCAAATATAAATGATCTGAAATTATTAATTATGAAATCAAATGCAAAATCAAAACCTTTATCTAAATACATTGCTCCTAAAATAGCTTCCATTGTATCAGCCAATATTGAATCCCTATTTCTACCTCCAGATAATTCTTCACCTTTACCTAACAGAAGATACTTACCTAAATTTAATTCACTGCCTTTTTCAGCTAATACCGGAGCACTAACAATTACTGACCTTATCTTAGCTAATTTACCTTCTTTATAATCATCAAATTTTTTAAATATATAAGTACTAATTGATAAACTTAAAACAGAATCTCCCAAGAATTCCAGCCTTTCATTGTCCTTTATATTTAAATCAGAATTTTCATTAGCAAATGATTTATGAGTTAATGCTCTTCTTAATAAATTTTGGTTTCCAAATTTAATATTTAATTTATTTTCTAGTTCTTTTAATTTTATTTTTGAAAGATATTCTTTCATCTAAGTTTCACCACACCTGTCATAGTTATTTCTTTTCAAAAAGGGGGTACATAAGAGTTATGTAACCCCCTCATATTTTTTATATTAAAGTTTAAAGATTTTCCTCAATGTAATCTACTGCATCAGATACAGTTCCGATCTCTTCAGCATCTTCGTCAGGAATTTCAATATCAAATTCCTCTTCTAATGCCATAATAAGTTCTACTACATCTAATGAATCAGCACCGAGATCGTCAATAAATGAGGCATCTTCAGTGATTTCATCTTCAGAAATTGCAAGTTCCTCTGATACAACCTTTACTATCCTATCTAATACTTCTGCCATCATTTTCACCTCCTTTCACATTAGCATTCCTCCATCAATATTTATGGTTTGACCATTTACATAGCTTGATAAGGGTGATACTAAAAATAGTATTACATTTGCTACATCTTCAACTTCCCCAAATCTGTTTAAAGGAATATTATCTAACATTTCTTCCTTAACCTGAGAGGGAAGTTCTTCTGTCATCTCTGTATCAATATAGCCAGGTGCTACCGCATTAACATTTATACCTCTTTTGGATACTTCCTTGGCTATAGATTTTGAAAAGCCGACTACTCCTGCTTTTGAGGCAGCATAATTAGCTTGACCAGCATTACCCATTAAACCAACAACTGAACTTAAATTAACAATTTTTCCATGACGTTGTTTCATCATATATCTTATCGCATTTTTAGTACAATTAAAAGTACCTTTTAAATTAACATCTATAACATCACTAAAATCTTTTTCCTTCATCCTTAAAATTAACCCATCTTTTGTAATACCGGCATTATTTACAAGGATATCAATTTTACCATACTCATCTATAGTACTTTTAATTAGGTTTTTGGCATCATCACTATTTGCTACATTTCCTTGAACTATTATTGCTTTTTGACCTAATTCTCTAACCTTTGCTGCCGTTTCTTCTGCACTTTCTCTATCACTATTATAATTTATTACAAGGTCTGCACCTTCTTCGGCAAGTTTAATTGCAGTAGCAGACCCAATACCACGAGAACTTCCAGTAACTACAGCAACTTCATTTTTTAATAGCAAAATATCATCTCCTCACTATTTAACTAACATTCAATGAATCCACATAAAAATTTAAATTATCTAAATAAAGACCTGTGAAATCTTCTATAGTTATATTAAGTCTTTTTTGGATTGAATTTATGTAATCAACTATCTTTATACCATATTTTAATATAATTTCTATTCTAACACAAATTTCATTGTCATTTTTTTCAATATATATTGAAAGTACATCATGTATTTCTTCTTCTTTCGATAGTTCATAAGAAATTATATCTCTTATTACATTATTATAAATTACAAGATTACCAAAATATGAAAATTTTGGTCTCACAATGGTCTTTTCTCTTTTAATTGAACCCTTACCTTTACCAAAAAATAATTCAAGTGAATGTAAAAAATAGCCTGGAAATCTAGATTTCACTTCTATTTTAGGTACTGGAATTACATGTTTACCTTCGTTTTTACGTGTATTGATTGCTTGTTTAATCTCATCAGGATGAGCAATTTCATCTATTTTAATGGTCTTATCAATTCCATTTAATTCTAAATTATCAACAATTCTTTCAATCATACGCATTGAGGTGCCCAAAACTAATATTTTATCTTCATTTACTCTTTTTAAAGCATTTTTGATTTCATTTAGGTGATCTTCTTCCAATAAGATTGCAGTTCTGATTGCTTGTATCTTTTTATCATCCCGTTTAGCCGATTTACCCGCTAAGACACGTCCTTTATAGATTAGAAGGCCATCATCCAATATTAATGGTATATCATGCTTATCAGATACAAATGCTGCTCTATGACTCTTTCCGGAGCCGCTGACGCCCACTAATGCATATACATACAAATTTTACACCCCTTAAAAAAATATTCTTAAATTTACTATAAATGAATTTAAGCTAAATTTCAAGTTATTCAATAAAAAAACCGCTGTCATTTTATAGACAGCGGTTTATATTAATTTCTACTAATTTTTAATTATCTTTATTTTCTTCTATTAATTCATATACTTTTTCTGGGATTACTGGCATTTCTTTTAACTTAATTCCTATAGCATCTTGAACCGCATTAGCTACTGCTGGAGGTACAGATATCATTGGATGTTCTGCTACTCCACGAGCACCGTAAGGTCCATCTTTTTGAGCATTTTCTATTAGAATTGGTTTTAACTCTGGGATATCAGCAATAGTAGGTACTTTATAATCTGTGAATGTATTTGTAAGTAATCTACCTTCATCACTGAACTGATAATGTTCCATTACAGCTGAACCATATCCCTGAATTACTCCACCTTGAATTTGGCCAATAACATTTTTCTTATTAATAACTTTACCAAGATCAAAGGCAGAAGCAATTTTTTCTACTCTAAATTCACCTGTTTCTTCATTCACTATTACTTCAACAGCGTGAGCACCATAAGTCCAATCAAGTGCAGGATGTCCCTGACCTGTTTCTGGATCAATATCACTTAATCCCTGGGCAATATAATTACCTCTTGCTACTAATGGGCCACCAATACCATTACCATTAGGATAGGTATAGCCCATTGCTAATTCTTCAAAGGTAACATACTGATCTTTATGATGTCTTATTTTAACTTTTTCATCCTCAATAATTAAATCTTCTACTGAAGCTCTTAGTGGTTGAGAAGCAACTTCTTTCATTTGTCGTTTCATATCTTCACATGCTTTTATAGTAGCATTACCGGACATGAATAAACCTTTTGAAGCAACTGTCTGCCAATCATATGGTTGCATTTGAGTATTTTGTTCCCATACTACATTTATTTTATCAATTGGCATATCTAACTGGTCAGCAACAATTTGTGCTAAAGCAGTATAAGTTCCTTGCCCATAGTCAACCAAGGAAAGTGTTAGATCTACTGTCCCATTTTCATTGAATTTAAGGAAGGCAGCAGTACCAGTATTTGTAGGCATTGCAGGTGCTTTGTGAAGTAAAGCAATACCTTTTCCTCGTTTTTCATTTTCTGCTAAATCATCAGAACTTCTATCATCAAAACCAATTTCATCAGCAACTGCTTCTAGACATTCTGTAATTTTACCATGTGATTCACCAATGTGTTCACCGGTAATAGTTTCAGAACCTCTTCTCAGTGCATTTTTCATTCTAAATTCATATGGACTCATTCCAAGTTCATCTGCTATTAAGTCCATTTGTCTTTCAACTGCCCATAAAATTTCTAAGTGCCCAAAACCACGATAAGCAGTTCCAAATATCTTATTAGTATAGACAGTTTTAGAATCTAATTTTACATTGTCAATTTCATATGGACCAGCACCAGCTGTCGCAGCAGCTCTAGTAACATTTACACCATAGTCGGCATTTGCACCACTGTCCCATAGAAATTCTGTTTCTTGTGCAACAATATCTCCATCTTTAGTTACACCAGTTTTCAGTTTGGAATAAAGACCCTGTCTAACTGGAACAGAATTGAATTCTTCCATTCTGCTCATTACTATTTTAACAGGTCTTCCTTCAGATGCTCTTGAAAGACATGTAACAAGGGGTTCAAAGTGAATTCCAGCTTTACCACCGAAACCACCACCAACATATGGTACATTTACTTCTATATCTTGATGGTTTAAACTCAATCCATTTGCTAGAAGATTCCTAACAGCAAAAGGAGATTGAGCACTAGACCATATTTTTACTTTTTTACCAGGTAACCATTGCGCAATTGAAGTATGAGTCTCCATAGCAGTATGGTCAACCATTGGCAATTCAAATTCATTTTCTATAATATAATCTGCTTCTTTAAAACCCTGACCAATATCACCTTTTCTAATCTTTGTATGATGTGCAATATTAGTCCCTTCTTTTGGGAAGAAAACAGGAGCTCTTTCTAGTTCATCTAAATCTTCATGAACTAACGGAGCATCTTCTTTAGCTGCTTCTTTTACATCTAATACATAATCCAATTCTTCATATTCAACTTCAATCAGTTCAATAGCTTTAGAAGCTATTTCCTCAGTTTCTGCAGCAACTGCAGCAACTGGTTCACCCTGGTATCTAACTTTATCTACGGCCAAAATATCTTTGTCAACTAAATAAAGACCAACTTTATAAGGAAGATCCTTACCAGTCAATACTGACCATACTCCAGGTAACCTTTCAGCCTCTGAAGTATCTATATTAACGATTTTAGCATGTGCATGGGGGCTCAACTTCATTTTAGCATGAAGCATTCCCTGGACTTCCATATCGTGCACAAAAGTAGCATTACCTGTTACTTTTTCTAAAGCCTTAACTCTCTTTACACTTTTACCTATCATTTCTTCAGTCACTATTTGTTACCTCCCTTCTTCTCAGCTGCACTTTTTACTGCATCTCTAATTGAATAATATCCTGTACAGCGACAGATATTACCGGATAAAGCAATATCAATTTCTTCATCAGAAGGATTAGGATTTTCATCCAATAAAGCCTTTGTGGTCATTACCATTCCTGGAGTACAAAAACCACATTGAATAGCATTTTCTTCTATAAATGCTTCCTGGATATCACTAATCTCTTCACCTATTGATTGACCTTCGATAGTTTCTATTTCAGATCCATCAGCTTCTACTGCTAAGATTAAGCAGCTTGTGACAGCTTCACCATCCATTATGACAGTACAAGCGCCACATTCACCTTCACCACAACCCTCTTTAGCTCCTGTTAAATTCAATTTCTTTCTAAGAACATCAAGAAGGATGTCATTTTCTTTAACATCTAATTTATGAACTCTATCATTTACTGTTAATTCAATAGTTCTCATTACTTATCACCTGCTTCCCATAGTCTGGAAAGAATCCTTTTAGTATAAACTTGTGCCATTTTCTTTCTATATTTTTTAGTACTACGGACATCATCAATTGGATTAATATTTTCAAGGATTTCATCTTGAATCTTTTCTAATTTTTCATCATATGGCCCTTCACCAAAGAAAATATCACTAACATCAACAAATACTGGAGTCGGAGCTACAGCACCAAGTCCAAATGCTAGATATTCTTCTTCTTCGGATAAAAATCCTGCTACACCAATTGCACTAAGGTCAGCACCTCTTGTTCTTCTTTTCTTAATATATGAACCTCTACCGTCATCAGCATGTTTTTTAACGATAAGGCCTCTAACAACCTCATTTTCTTTTAAAACATTACTTTTAACACCAGTAGCAAATTCATTTAAAGGTACTTCTCTATTTCCATTTTTGCTTTCAATTAATACTTTTGTGTTAAGTACTAATAGACCTGGAAACATATCTGCTCCAGGAGATGTAGTACATAAATTACCAACAACTGTTGCTCTATTACGAACCTGGTGAGCTGCAACTTCTAATGCTGCTTGTGCAAGAATTTCGTAGTTGTGGTTCACCAGTTCACTTTCGATTATTTGATTGCAAGTTACAGTTCCACCTATAAATAAGCCATCTTTTCTTTCTTCAATCTTTGAAAAGTCTTCTAATCCTTTTACATCAATTATATTATCAGGTTTTTTTACTCTGTGTTTCATATTTACAAATAAGTCAGTTCCACCTGCCAATAAAGCCGTTTCGCCTTCATTATTTTCTATAATATCAAATATTTCTTCTAAACTTTCAGGCTTAAAATATTCAAATTCATTAATCATTAATATATTTCACCTCCATCAATATCT
>CAJXKY010000065.1 GCA_913055675.1 uncultured Halanaerobiales bacterium | reverse complement strand
GCCTCCCTATATGTTTTGGGTAGTTACTTAACATTATAAAGGAGGTTACCGGTATGTGTCTATTTTTTTGTCAAGGCCCCGTGCATTTAATTATACAATCTAGCTTATATTCTTAAAAATTACAAATATATATTAATTATTTTAAACAAAAAAAGAGTGATTTCTAACTTTGGTTAGAAATCACTCTTTTAAAGTCTGTTTATTCTTCTAATTCTTTTAAATATTCTATTACTCTTTCTACATGGCCACTAACTTTTACTTTTGGAAACTTTTTAATTATCTTTTGGTCCTCAGATATTATGAAAGTCGTTCTCTTGTACATTCCTATTAAATTTACAATATCAAATCTCTTAGCCAATTTTTTATCTACATCTGCCAATAATGGATAAGTTAAATCATATTCTTCTGCAAACTTTTTATGTGATTCTACTCCATCTTTACTTACACCAACAACCTGAGCATTTAACCCCTCCAGGGTTTTCAGTTCTTTTTGAAAAGCAACTGCTTCCTTTTTTCAGCCAGGGGTGTTATCTTTTATATAAAAGAATAACACCATCTTTTGACCTTCAAAATCATCTCTAGTATACTCTTTTCCATCTTGGTCTTTCAAACAAAATTTGGGTAACTGATCTCCTACTCTAACCATAACAATCCTTCCTTTCTAATATATTCTTGGTAGTCACATATATAATTAAGGGATTTTTAATATTCTCCTGCCAAAAAGGAATTTATAATTATGTTATGGTTAAATATAATATTAATTATTGGTTTCAAAACCCCTTTTGAGTTCAGAATTAATATTTAACTCATTAATAAGATGGAATGTATACTTTACAAGCACATACATTACTAATGCAATAGTCAAGTATTCGATAAACTGTACAGGAGTTTTCAAAGTATATATGCCAAATCCTTCTATCAAGTAAACAGAAGCAGATTTTAATCCTATAGTCGTAATAACAAAAGGAAAGGTGAAAGCAGAATAACTAGGACAAAAATCAATAGAGAGCATTTTAGGTAAATATAACATTACTGCTGTTATTGAAATTAAAGTTAAAGTAATCAAACAACCTAATAAATATGTATTTTTAACTAAAAATGTATTCATATATCCTGCCAAACAAAGTCCAGCAGGAGCAGTGAATATAGTTATAGTCGGAAGAGCTATTTCTTTTATTTTTTTCACTTTGAAAACTCTATAAGAAATGATCGGAAGTAAAACTAAGTAACTTAAAAACCCAAACCAAAAAATTCCGCGTCCTAATTGCAACTGATCAAAAGCAGGGGCTGTTACACTACTCACGACTATCCCTACATATACAATAAAGAAACTCGGATAAACCTTTTCAATATCAAAATTATATATAAATTTTTTTGTAAAGTTAAATAATAAAATAATATGTAATATAATCCCACCAAACCAACTATATTGAGCAACTTGTTTTGAAATAGGTATAAGATAGGTCGATAAAATTATAATCCCCATGGGAAAAGTTAATAATACACTTGCTTTTATTGGATTTTTTAATTCTGTCTTCACCATCTTATTATTAGTTATAAATTTTGCGGTTAATAGCAAACAAATAAAAAAAGCAATAGCAGCTGCTGTATATCGTAATCCACCATAATATGGCGCCACTATATTACCTAGTCCTGCCAAGCCTAACATCAATCCGGCAATTGGTATTGGTATCTTTTTTAATATTTTTTTCATTTTACTCTTCTACAACTCCATTTTCTATGAAATTTTTCATTACCCAGGCTGCTACTTCTCCAGTTATTTGAATACAATGTTCTGCTCTTTCTGGACTATCAAATTCAACAAAACCACTAGTAAGAGCTCGGCAACAAGTTGATCCATATTCTTCTATAATATAATCATGTAATGCAGCATTATTTGAAAAAGACTTAGGCATATCTCCATTAGGCTTTGTTCTTCCATAAGCAAGACCTAATGACATCACACCACCACTTACTGCTCCACATAAACAACCGGATTTACCTATTCCTATCGGAAATCCCGAAGCCATCTTTACAATTTCTGAAGGTAATTCCTGTCCCAAAGCATCATTAATAGTCGTTAAAACAGCTTCAGAACAAAAATATTCTCCTCTTCTAAAATATCCTTCTGCCGTTTCTCTTGCGTTTTTTACTAACTTGTTTTTTTCATTAATTTCCACTTAAATCACCCTTTATTTTAGAATTTATTAACACTATGTGAATACTAACACAAGTATAACATAATCATGATTATTTATAAAGTTATTTTATTAATTTTATAAGATATTATTATAATAATAGGAAATTGCTCTATTTAAAATGAAAAACCCCCTGGAATTATAAAACTCCAGAGGTAAAAAAATATATATTTATTTAATCATTTAATAATTTAATAACTTTTTCAATTAATTCACTCTCTTCTTTATTTCTATTATATGCTAGGTAAAATTTTCTTTTGAAATCAACATCCTTAACTTCAAATTCTTCTACCCTACCATACTTTTTAGCTTTCGATGAAGCAAATTTAGAAACAAACGAAATGCCAAGCCCTGATTGAACAGCCGCTATAATTGCCTCAGTACTCCCTAATCTACTTTTAATATTCAAATCATTAAACTTGAGTCCGGCTTCCCTAAAACTATCTAGCATAGCCTTACGAGTACCCGATCCTACTTCTCTAATCAGGAGATTTTCATTTCTTAAATCATTTATGTAAATTTCTTGTTTTTGTGATAATTTATGATTGTTGGGGGTTATCAGTTTTAGTTTATCTTCCGCTATTTCAATTGTTTCATATTTTTTATCTATAGGTTTAAATCCTACTAAAATTAAATCCACATCCCCCTCTTCTAACATTTCTATCATTTCGGTGCTGTCTCCCACTTCAATATAAGATTTTATTTCTGGGTCATCTTTTGATAATTTAGCTAGCAAATTTGGTAAAATATACTCTGAAGGAATAGTACTAGAACCAATAACAATACTTTTATATGATTTTTCTTTCTTTTCCTCTACTTCATACCTTAGCTTTTCCCAATCTAATATGACCTGTTTAGCATTTTTATAGACAGCTTTACCAGCCGGAGTTAATTTTAATTTGCCTCCCTTTTTTAACACTAACTGTGTTTCCAACTTTTCTTTTAATGTTTTAATTTGCATACTAATTGCTGGTTGGGTAACTCCCATCTTTTCAGCAGCTTTTGAATAACTACCAGTATCTATTACCTTTATAAATATTTTTAAAGTTTTCAACTTCAAAGTCTATCCACCTCTCTTTAAATAAGTTTTACCATTAATAAACTTATTGACACTCCTTGGGGCAAGCCAAAAGGGTTCTAATACTAACTTCTATAACTTTAAGAATTTTTATTCTTTAAAAGATCAAACTTATCCATAATATAATCAATAATATCTTGGATTAATTTATGATTTTCTTTGTCAATCTTTTCTTCAAGTTCTTTACCGCTTTCTTTTAAATTAAACATCTTTAAGATGAAATTTTTTATTTTTTTACTCATCTCGAATATTATCCTCCTAATATTATTTTAATTATTCAGCATTATATAATTATTTTAATATTAAAACAATTGTTTTAAATTCCTTTTAATTCACAGTAATTTATTGTATAATATACATGTAAAAGGAAATGGGGGGTGGAGATAATGGTTGATCCTAAAAAAGGTTATAAAAAAGGTGAATATAAGTGTAAGAAATGTGGAAAAGTTGTAAAATTGGATTCCTTTTCAAACTCTCTCCCAACTTGTCCGGATTGTAAAAGTACTAGATTCTCAAGGATTGGTAGTGAAAGACATTAAAAATAATATCTTTAAAAAGCCGGGATTTCCCGGCTTTTTTTATTTACAATCAAACGTCTGCCAATTTATTAAAATGTTCAATATTTTCTTCTATTACTTCTAAAGAGCTTAACCAAAAATCCTTAGAATTTACATCAATATCCATCATATCAGCAACATCATTGATATTATTTTTCCCAGTTTCCTTCAGAAGTTTTTTATACTGTCCCATGAAATCTTTGCCAGAATTTTTACTTAAAGAATAAACTCCGAGTCCAAATAATAAGCCAAAAGCATATGGGAAATTATAATAGTTGTTACTTGCAGAATAATAATGAGGTTTATTTAACCACATATAAGGATGTAAATATTCATGGTCTAATGCGTCACCATAAGCTTCCTTTTGAGCATTTAGCATCATCTCTTTTAATTCTTTAACACTTAAAGAACTTGTTTTTCTTTCTTTAAATAAATTCTTTTCAAAAATATATCTACTGTAAATATCAACAATAACCTGTCCAGAAGAAGTAAGATAGTTTTCTAATATAGAATAGGTCTGTTCATCATCAGCTTTTTCAAGTGCTGCTTCTGTAACAATAGTTTCACTAAATATTGAAGCTGTTTCAGCTAATGGCATAGGATAATTGGAATTGATTATACTTTCTGTTTCTAAAGAATGTCCATGAAAAGCATGTCCTAATTCATGAGCGAGTGTAGTTACATCACTGAAAGAGCCTGTAAAATTACTTAAAATCCTACTTTCTTCAATAGGATGAAGATTATAACAAAAAGCCCCTCCTCTTTTACCTTCGCGTGGTTTGGCATCTATCCAATTATCCTTAAATGCTGTTTCATATAAACCAGCCATTTCTTCACTAAATTCTTTTATATTAGAAATAATAAATTCTCTTGCTTCTTCATATGAAAATTCCATTTCTTTATCGCCAAGAGGAGCAAACAAATCATAAAACGGTAATCCCTTATCATGACCTAATATGTCAGCTTTAGTTCTATAAAATTCTCTAAACATCTCTAATTTATCTGAAATAGCATCCATTAAAGCTTCTAAAGATTCTTTTTCTAAACGGGATTCTTTTAAGGACTGCTCAAGAGGAGAATCATATCCTCTTCTTTCAGTAAGAGTAAGCACTTCTCCCTTGATTCCATTTAAAGCAGCTGCTACACCTTCCTCAATCTCCTCATAGGAATCCAACTCAGCTTTATACGCCTTTTTTCTTAATTTAGGATCCTTTTTATATGCCATATTCCTAACAACTGGGAGTGGTAGTTCTTTTTCTTCACCTTCTATTTCAATACTTACTTTCAATGTTGAAGTTAACTTTTCCTGCAACTTAGTCCAGGCAGAGGAACCGGTTTGTTTCATCTTAGCAATAATTTCTTCCTCATTTTTTGGTAATAAATAACGACTTTTTTCAACAAGCTCTTCAATGTAAAATTTATGTTCTTTTAATAATTGTGAGTTTTCGTATAACTTTTCTCTCTTCTCAATATTACTCAACCAACTTTGAAATTCCACCATACTTCTTGTAGTTTTAACCATCTTTTTGTCAAGTTTTTCTATCATTTTCAAGGCTGTTTCATTTTCTGCATCAACACTTACTGTTAAGTTGGCATAAGCATTTAATTTCATTGATAACTTATAGTATTTCTTAATTAATTTTATAAAATCTTCCGTAGTTTTTATCTCATTATCATTATTTTCAAATTTAAAGTTATCGATCTTTTCTATCAAGTTTTCAAATTCTCTTGTATCATTTTCAAATTTTTTTGAATCAAAACCTGTATATAATGGATCTAAATTCCATCTCATATTAATCCCCCTTAAATTATAGCCTGTCCTATAAAAAATAAAACCGGGCTATTAACCCGGTTTATTAATTTTTTATTTAAATTTTACAGCAGTACCATATGCTAAAATTTCAGCTGCTCCCCCCATAACCTGAGAAGTAGTGAATCTTACATTAACTACAGCATCTGCTCCAACTTTTTCTGCTTCTTGTTCCATACGAGATAAGGCTTCCTCACGTGCTTCACCTATCATCTGAGTGTATTCTTTAACTTCTCCTCCTACAAGATTACGAAGTCCTGCTACGATATCGTTTCCCAAATGACGAGCTCTAATAGTGTTCCCTCTAACTAACCCTAATACTTCACTAATTTCTTTGCCTTTTAGTTCTTCTGTGTTAACAGTAATCATCTTTCTCCTCCTCATAATGTTTATTAAGTGGACATTGATCACAAAAAGGGGAGCTTTTCAAACAATAATCTTTAGCTAAATTAACTAATAAAGCATGGTATTCATTAAATAACTCTTGTTTAGTTTCTATGTTGTCTTCTATTAGTGATTGGAGGTTTTCATAAGAAATATCTTTTTCAATATAATTTATTCTTGAAAAAATTCTTTTTGTATAAGTATCTATAACAAAAACTGGCTTTTGATAGGCATATAATAATATTGAATCTGCTGTTTCTGGCCCTATTCCATATATTTCTAGTAATTCTTTTCTTTTTTGTTCACGCTTCCCCTTACCAAAATCATCTAAATTTGAATTGTATTCATTTACAACTACATCAATAAATGATTTTAGCTTCTTTGCTTTCATATTATAATATCCAGAAGGTTTTATCAATTTAGCTAGCCTATTTTTATCAATTTTGTGTAATTTATTTATATCTATTAAATTTTGGCCTTTTAAATTATCAATAGCCATTTCTACATTAGACCAGCTAACAGCTTGGGTTAAGATCGCCCCTATTATAATTTCTAATTTACTATCACCTGGCCACCAATCCTGAGGTCCATAAATCAAATAAAGTTTCTCATAAATTAGTGGTAAACCTTCAGATAAAGTTTTGTTTTCACTTAAATAATTACAAGGAAACATCTATTTATTCCTCCGAAAGAATGTCTCGAGCTATAACTACCCCAGAAACGGAAGCCTGCATTAATCCTCTAGTGATTCCGGCTCCATCCCCTCCAGTATATAAATTATCTATATTAGTTTCCATATTTTCATTTACATCAATTCTATTGGAATAAAATTTAACTTCAACTCCATATAATAAAGTGTCTCTTGAATATAAACCAGGAGCAAGTTCATCCAAGGCCTCTAACATTTCAATAATACCTTTTAAATGTCTATATGGAAACACTAAACTTAAATCTCCAGGAGTAGCCTCTTTTAAAGTAGGTTCAATAATTCCACGATCTATTCTAACAGGTGTTGAACGATGTCCATCTAATAAATCTCCTAACCTCTGTACAAGAACACCACCACCTAATAAGTTTGCCAATTTGGCTATGTTTTTACCATAAGTAGTTGGTTCATGAAAAGGTTCAGTAAATGTTTTGCTAACCAATAATGCAAAATTAGTATTTTCAGTTTTAATATCAGCATGACTATGTCCATTAACAGTAATAAGTCCCTGATTGTTTTCATTTACAACTTCCCCATAAGGTGACATACAGAAGGTTCTGACCTTGTCATCAAAGGTAGGGGTTTGATATATTAACTTAGATTCATATAAGTTTTCTGTAAGCTCTTTTGCAATTACAGCTGAGGTCTCTACCCTTACTCCAATATCAACTGGATTTATACTGGTCTCTATTCCTAGTTCAGGGGCAAGAGAACTTAACCAATAAGCATTTTCTCTACCGGGGGCTGTGATAACATTTTCACCTTTATATATATCTCCTTCGGCAGTTTTCACTCCGGTTATTTTATCATCTTCTACAATAAACTCAGTTACATTGGTTTGGAATTTAATCTCCACATCTTCACTTTCTATGTAATTTTTCATGTTTGTTAAAACAGTTTTGGTATGTCCAGTACCAAGGTGTCTGAGTTTGGCTGGTATAAACTTTAATTGTGCTTTTATAGCTTTAGTTTTTATTTCATCTATTTTAGAATTATCTCCCCCAAAAATTCTATCAGGAGCTCCAAAATCTAAATAGATTTGATCTGTGTAACTTATTAATTTTTTGAGTCTATCAAGCCCAATATATTCTTCCAAGTGGCCCCCTATTTTGGGAGATAAAGATAACTTACCATCACTGTAAGCACCTGCACCACCCCAACCAGAAACAACTGAACAACTATCACAATTAAGACAGCCCATACCTGGATTTTGTTTCATTGGGCATTCTCTTTTAGATATATCTTTTCCTTTTTCTAACATCAAAATATCTAAATTGGAATCCTTTTTTAATAATTCTAGAACTGTAAATATACCTGTAGGTCCAGTTCCGACCACAATCACATCATAATTGTCTCTACTCATTAATTATTACACTCCTATTCCCATTCTATTGTAGCTGGTGGTTTTGAAGTAATATCATAAACCACTCTATTTACTTCGTTGACTTCATTAACAATTCTATTAGAAATTATTTCTAAAAGTTCATAAGGTAAATGTGCCCAATCAGCAGTCATGGCGTCATCACTTTTTACAGCTCTTAAAATTATAGGATAACCATATGTCCTATCATCCCCCATTACTCCTACACTTCTTAAATCAGGTAAAACAGCAAATGATTGCCATATTTCTCTTGCTAATCCTGCTTCCTTAATTTCTTCTCTTAAAATTGCATCGGCATCTTTTAAAATTGAAAGTTTTTTATCATCTATTTCTCCAATAATTCTAATCGCTAATCCAGGACCTGGGAAGGGTTGTCTCCAAACAATTTCCTCTGGTAAACCCAATACTTCACCTATTTTTCTAACTTCATCTTTAAATAATTTTCTTAATGGTTCAATTAACTTAAAGTTCATCTCCTCAGGTAAACCACCTACATTATGATGGCTTTTAATAGTAGCGGCATGTTCATTACCACTTTCAATAACATCAGAATAAATAGTACCCTGAACTAAATAACCCGCATTTTTAATTTTAGAAGCTTCTTCTTCAAAAACACGAATAAACTCTTCACCTATGATTTTTCTTTTCTTTTCAGGATCAGAAACACCCTCTAATTTTTTGAGAAATCTATCTTTAGCATCAACATAAACCAAAGGTATATTAAATTCCTCGTCAAATGTTCTTTTGACTTCTTGGGCTTCTCCTTTTCTAAGTAAACCATGATCCACAAAAATACAGGTTAACTGATCTTTGATTGCTTTATATACCATAGCAGAAGCAACAGATGAATCAACTCCACCGGAGAGTCCACAAATTACTTGTTCATCTTTTACTTGATCTTGTATTTTTTCAACTTCTTCATTAATATAATCAGCCATTGTCCAATCTGCTTTGACTTTACATTCTCTAAAAAGAAAATTATGTAATATTTCTTTCCCTTTTAAAGTATGTAAAACCTCGGGATGGAATTGAACACCATAAAATTTCTTTTTCTGGTTAGCCATAACAGCTACATCAGTTACCTCAGTATTAGCGAGCTTTTTAAAACCATTTGGTAATTTAACAACCTGGTCACCATGACTCATCCAGACTTGTGTATTATTTTCAATATCTTTCAATATTCCTTCCTTTTCGCTGATCTTCAATTTGGCTTTTCCATATTCTCCCTGTTTAGCTTTTTTAACTATCCCACCAGGCATCATAGATGCCATTAACTGCATTCCATAACATATTCCTAAGATTGGAATGTTTAAATTGAATATTTCAGGATCTATTTTAGGAGCCTTAGAACTGGTTACACTATTGGGTCCCCCCGAAAATATTATTCCAGCAGGATTTATTTTTTCAATTTCTTCACTTGTAGTTTTATATGGTTTAATTAAGGAGTAAATATTAAATTCTCTAATTCTTCTGGCGATTAATTGACTATACTGTCCACCAAAATCAAGGATTAATATTTTGTTTTCAACCATCGCTAACCCCTTTCAAATTTTATTGAATTACAGACTCTATTATAATGCAAAAACTTATAAATGTAAATAGAAAAAGTGGTATACCAGTTAAGGTATACCACTTATGATAGTCTATATTAAGTTCTTATTACATCATACCGGGCATTCCGCCCATTCCGCCCATTCCACCGGGCATTCCGCCTGGTGCTTGGCCGCCACCATTGTCATCATCATCGTCATCAGAAGTGTCGGCAACAAGAGCTTCAGTTGTTAGTAACATTGCAGCAGCACTTGCAGCATTTTGCAGAGCTGAGCGTGTTACTTTTGCAGGATCTACAATACCAGCTTTAATCATATTGACATATTCTCCTGTCATTGCATTAAAGCCCATTCCAGGATCTAGTTCTTTTATCTTTTCAACAACTACAGAACCTTCATATCCAGCATTATTAGCAATCAAGCGCATTGGAGCAGATAAGGATCTTTTAACTATATCTACACCTGTAGCTTCATCGCCTTCTAGATTTAGATCATCTAATACCTTCATAGCATTTAGATAAGTTATGCCTCCACCAGATACTAGGCCTTCTTCAACAGCAGCTCTAGTAGCTGAAAGTGCATCTTCAATTCTGTGTTGTTTTTCTTTTAATTCTGTTTCTGTAGCAGCACCTACACTAATTACTGCCACACCACCAGCTAATTTAGCTAGTCTTTCTTGTAATTTTTCTTTATCAAAATCTGAGTCACTATTATCAATTTGACGTTTTAGCTGATTAATTCTTTCTTTGATATCTTCTTTGTTTCCTTCGCCTTCAACAATTGTTGTATCATCTTTAGTGATTGTTACCTTGTGAGCACGGCCTAGATCAGAAATTTCAGCATTTTCTAATTTTAAACCAAGATCTTCAGTAATTACACGGCCACCTGTTAGAACAGCAATGTCTTCTAACATTTGCTTTCTTCTATCTCCAAATCCAGGTGCTTTTACAGATACACAATCAAAAGTTCCTCTAATTTTATTAACTACAAGAGTAGCAAGTGCTTCGCCTTC
>CAJXKY010000064.1 GCA_913055675.1 uncultured Halanaerobiales bacterium | reverse complement strand
ATATGTCTTACCAACATACCAATACCTCCTCGCGTATCTTTAAATTGATGTTCTATATAATCGCCTATTAAACTAAAACCGCCAATTCCAAATAAATAATGCATATTAATTAGATGTTTCATAAACATTGCAAAGAATCCTTGGAGTGCTATAGTAAAATCTCCGAAGGGTTTAAGTTCTGCAACTGCATAATTTGCTCCAACTGAGACCATTATACCGTGCATTTGCGGTTCAAAGACTTCTAATGATTTATCACCTTTAACTTTTGCTTCAATATTTTCTGCTACACATTCGCCACCTTGCACAGCGGCTTCTACTAATTGAGGTAAAGGACGTTCTCTATCATGTGTAAATAAGGAGTTATCACCTATAGCGTAAACATTATCAAAATTAGTAGATTGAAGATATTTATCTACTTTTATTCTGTTATCTTTACTTAATTCAAGGTCGGTTTTCTTTAGAATTTCTTTACCTTTAACTCCACCTGTCCAGATTACAGTATTTGATTCAATTCTTCTTCTATGATCATTATCTGTATCTGTTTTACTAATTTCAATATAATCTTTAGTAACATTACATATTGCATATCCATCAATAATTTCAACGTCTAATTCTTCTTTCAAGTAGTCTTCAGCATTATCACACTGATTATCACATAATACAGGTAAAATTCTTTCTAAAGCTTCGACTACAATTAAACTGACTTCACTACGTGAAATATCATAAACTTTACATAAATCATCGAACCATTCCGCTAATTCTCCAGCGGTTTCAATTCCAGTAAAACCTCCACCTCCGATTACAAATGTTAGCATTTGCTGTCTTTTTTCGAGGTTTGGTTCATTTGCTGCTTTTTTGAACATGTTTCTAATATGTTCTCTTATACTAACAGCATCGTCTTCTGACCATAAAGTGAATGAGTTATGTTCCATTCCCGGAATATTATAAAAGGTAGGTTCACTACCAATTCCGAGCACTAGATGATCATATTCATAAATCTGGTCACTGGAACTAATTTTGTTATTATCTAAGTCGAAGTCAATGATTTTGTCATTTACAACATTTACTTTGGTGTTTTCAAAAAGCTGGTCTAAAGAAACTTCGACTCCATTTTTACCAACTCTGTTTCCAGCAACTTCATGTAACTCAGTTAACAAGACGTGCTTATCGCGATCATTAATTAGATCAATATGTACTTCTGGATTTTTACGGAATTTTTTGTTCAGGCTTTGTGCAGCCTCAATTCCAGCATATCCTGCACCGAGTATAACTATTCGCTTGCTCATATAATCCCCCTTTACTTAATAGTAATTAATTTACATGTGAATTATAAAACATAAAATAAATATAAAATTCACAAAAAAATTAAATGTTTCTATATCTATTTAATAAAATAATAACTTACTTTGGACTATTTTTCAAGAAAAATCTGAGTTTTCTTCTCTTATTTCTAAATATAATTTGCATTTTGAGAAATTTTTAATTATAATATATAACAGAATACATAATAAGGAGGGGTTAATGTGAGTAAAATCACACAGACAAATGTAGCTACATTATTTGCAGTTTTAGTTTTATTAGTTGCTTTTTCAGGAATCGTTGGTGCACAGGAATTATCGGATGGTGAATATGTGGGTTATTTACCAGGTGATCACGGCGATATTGTGATCGAGGTAAAGGTTAATTTTAATGAAATTACTGGTGTAGAAATTTTAAATAATTTAAAAACTACAAAGTATCCACATGAACAAGCTCGTGAATTCTTTGTCAACTTCCCATCAGCAGTTATTCGTAATCAAGGTACTGAAGGTATTGATGTAATTTCCGGTGCTACAGGTTCTCATGAAAGTTATACTAAAGCTGTAGATATGGCTTTAAATATTGCAAAAGGTAATTATGATAAGAATACTTATTATGGTGTAAGTAGAGATTATGGACATGGACATTATTTAGTTAAGGCTGTAATTGAAGGTGAAGAAATCAAATCTGTAGAAATTGTAACAGCTAAAAATCCTGAAGAAGAAGCACTTGTTGGCGATAAAGTTGAAGGAGAATATCCTTATGAAGAAGCTGTAGAAACATTTAACAAGTGGCCTTCTCAAGTAGTTGAGAAGCAATCTGTAGATGTTGATGTTGTATCAGGTGCTACTCATACTGACCATGGTTTAAATGGTGCCTTAGCTCAATGTTTAACTCAAGCAGGCTTAAACCCTGACGATTATAAGTAAAAGTAAATTTGAAATATAATTTTATATTATATAGACAAGAGCCCTGTTTAAGGGCTCTTGTTTATAGTATATTATAATGAGGTTGTAGATAAATAATGAATTATAAAAGATTTTTATTTGCCATTTTAATATTATTAATTATTATATCCGGTATTTATTTTATTGGAAGAGAAAATCCAAATAATTCTGTATCTAGTCCTGAACCAAGCAATAATTCCGAAGTTACTAAAAGTGAAGGTTCAGAATTTTTAATGGATACTTTAGTGAGAGTTAGAATACATGATGAAAATTCTGAGCAAGTACTAGATGAAGTTTTGAACAAGTTAAGTTATTTAGAAGATATATTTAGTAAAACAATTGAGGACAGTGATATTAATAAAATAAATTTAAATGCAGGTGTTAAACCGGTAAAGGTTAATGAAGAAACATATAAATTATTAGAAGAAACTAATAAGTTTGCTAAAATTACAGATGGGGTTTTTGACCCTACAATTGGTCCTTTAGTTTCTCTATGGGGAATCGGTACTGAAGATGAGCAACTACCTTCAGAGAAAAAAATTAAAGAAACAATTGAAAGAGTTGAATATAAAAAAATAGAATTTCAGGAAAATAATAAAATTTTCTTAGCAGAAAAAGATATGAGTATTGATCTAGGTGCGATTGCTAAAGGTTATGCAGCAGACTATGTTATTAGTTATTTAAATGAAAAAGATGTAGACAGTGCTTTTATAAATATGGGGGGAAATGTTTCTGTACATAGAGACAAAGTAGATGGCAGTCTCTGGAATATTGGTATTCAAGACCCAGTTCGAAATAGAGGTAATATTATTGCAGCAGTAGAAGGAGAAGATATTTCAGTAGTAACCTCTGGAAACTATGAAAGATTTTTTATAGAAGATGGAGTAAGATATCACCACATTATTAATCCAGAAACTGGTTATCCTGCTCGTAAAGGTATAATAAGCTCTACAGTTATTTCAAATAATTCAAGTTATGCTGATGCCTTATCAACTTCTTTTTATATTTTAGGTGTAGAGAAATCTTTTGAAATTGCACAGGAAATGGAAGATGTAAATATTGTATTATTAACTAAAGATGATAAAGCTTATGTAAGCGAGGAATTAAAAGGACAAATTACATTTACCGTGGATGATCTTGAAATCATTTATAGATAATTATGAAAGTTAAATTGTAGGTGATAAAAATGTTTTGGGAAAAGTATCCCAGTTTTGCAAATGAACTAAATGATTTTGAAAATTATTTTAATGAAAAATTATCTAGTAGTAATGATCTCATAACTCAGGAAATGAATAGATTAGTTGCTGCTGGTGGTAAAAGAGTTAGACCAGCACTTTTAATTGCTGTTAGTCATCTTGGAGAATTTGATAAAAAAAGAATCTGGCCGATGGCAGCTGCAGTTGAGATGATCCATTTAGCAACTCTAATTCATGATGATGTAATAGATGAATCATCTAAGAGAAGAGGGGTTAAAACTACTCATCAGAAATTTTCCAATAAAACAGCAATTTTTATGGGAGATTTTTTATTTGCTCGGTCTATGGAAATAATTTTAGATGAATTTGGCAATGAAAAAATTGATGGTGCTTTATTACGTCAAATGAAAAATACTATTAATAGTATAAAACTTCTTTGTGAGGGCGAAGTATCTCAATACCAAAGACAAAATAAAAAAATACCCACTTTCAAAGAATATTTAGAAGCAATTAAAAGAAAAACCGCTTTACTTTTTAAAGCAAGTACTATGTTGGGAGCAGATTTATCAGGAATGAACAAATATAAGGTATATAAGATGGGTAAACTGGGATATTATATGGGGATGGCATTCCAGTTAGTTGATGATATCTTTGATTTTCAAGAACAAAACAAAAAATTGGGAAAACCTCAAAATAATGATTTCACCCAAGGTATTTATACTCTTCCGATTATATATGTTTATAGTGAGAGCGATAATCCAAAAGAGCTTGATAGATATCTTGTAAAACCTGAAAAATACTCTGATGAGATCAAAAATTTAGTACATGAAAAAGGTGGAATAGAATATACTAAACAATTGGCTTTTAGATATAAAGATAAAGCTCAGAAAATAATTAACTCATATAAAGATAATGAATACGGAGAAATTATTTACTGGCTAACAGAAAAAATAATAGATAGAAATTTTTAGTAAACATCGGTTAGCCGGTGTTTTTTTTTATTAATATTTATGGTATAATTATTTAATATAGAACAAAAGTTCGTATCGAGGTGAATGATTAGATGAATATTGAACAAATGAAGTCTTCTTTATTAAATCGCCCGAAATTTATGAATCGAATAACGGCATGGAAAGAAATTGAAGGTCGAGCAGGAAAATTTGTAAATATACCTACTCAATTAGATACAAGAATTAAAAAAATACTGGAAGAAAAAAACATTGATAAGTTATACAGTCACCAGAAAATAGCCTATGAATTAGTAGAAAACAAAAAAAATACTGTAGTAGTAACTCCTACTGCGTCAGGTAAAACATTATGCTATAATTTACCTGTTCTAAATTCGATATTAAAAGATGATAATAATAGAGCCCTCTATCTTTTTCCTACCAAAGCCCTATCACAAGATCAATTATCTGGTTTGTATGAATTAATAAGAGCGTTGGATGAGGATATAAAAACTTATACATATGATGGTGATACCCAGGTCAGCGCAAGGAAAAGTATTAGACAAGCTGGTCATATTGTAATAACTAACCCTGATATGTTACATGTCGGCATTTTACCACATCACACAAAATGGATTAAACTTTTTGAAAACTTAAAATATGTTGTTATAGATGAAGTTCATAGTTATCGCGGAGTATTTGGCAGCCATGTTGCTAATGTAATTAGAAGATTGAAAAGAATTTGTAATTTCTATGGTTCAAATCCCGTTTTCATTTGTGCTTCAGCTACAATTGATAATCCTGGTGAATTAAGCTCAAAATTAATAGGTGAAGAAGTAGAAGTAGTAGATAAAAATGGTGCGCCGGCGGGACCGCGAGATTTTATTTTTTATAATCCTCCAGTTGTAAATAAAGAACTAGGAATTCGTAGAAGTTATGTACTGGAAAGCAAAAAAATTGCCTCAATATTTTTAAAAAACAAAATTAAAACAATAATTTTTACCAGAAGTAGATTGAGGACGGAGATAATATTATCTTACCTAAGAGATGATAAACCTCAAGATGTAAATATTAGAGGTTATCGGGGAGGATATTTACCGAATGAGCGGCGTCAAATTGAAAAAGGTTTAAGAGAAGGAGATATTCATGGTGTTGTTAGCACAAATGCCTTAGAGTTAGGGGTTGATATCGGTCAACTGGATGTCAGTATTTTAGCAGGATATCCGGGTACAATAGCTAGTTCTTGGCAGCAAGCTGGAAGAGCTGGAAGAGGTCAAAAGCGTTCAATATCAATTCTAATAGCTTCCAGTAGTGCTTTGGATCAATATATTGTAAATAATCCGGAATATTTCTTCGAACAACCAGCTGAAAGTGCTTTAATTAATCCAAACAATTTAATGATCTTACTTTCACATATTAAATGTGCTGCTTTTGAATTACCTTTTGAAGAGGGAGAACAATTTGGAGTAGAAACTACTGAAGAAATTTTAAGGTATTTAGAAGAAAATAATGTTCTTAGATATAAAAGCGGTAAATGGTATTGGTCGGCAGAAAGATATCCGGCTGAGGATATTAGTTTAAGAAGTGCTTCTTCTGATGACTTTGCTGTAGTAGATAGAACAAAAACTGGTAGTCCTCGTGTTATTGGTCGAGTGGATTACTTTAGTGTTCCTACAACTATTCATGAAGACGCTATCTATATACATGAAGGGAAACAATATCAAGTGAAAGAATTAGATTATGATGGGAAAAAGGCATATGTTAAAGAAGTAGATGTAAACTTCTACACTGATGCAAATCTTGCTGTTGATTTAAGTATATTAGATCAATTTGATAAAAAAAAGTTATCTAAAAGAAATTCTGAACACGGAGAAGTAGTAGTAAGTGCTCAGGCTACAATGTATAAAAAAGTAAAGTTTAATACCCATGAAAATGTAGGCTATGGAGATATTAACTTACCTGAAGTAGAAATGCATACTACTGCTTGGTGGATGAGTCTAGACCATACATTTGAGGCTGAATTAAATAAAAAAGTGTTAGAGAATGCATTATTAGGGTTGTCAAACCTCCTGGTCAATATTGCTCCAATTTATTTAATGTGTGATCCAGGTGATATTAATTCTACAGTTCAAATTAGATCACCTTTTACTGGTAAACCAACTATATTTATATATGATAGTTACCCAGGTGGTGTTGGGTTAAGCGAAAAATTATTTAGAATAGACTATAAGTTGTTACAATCTGCATATAAATATTTGAATAAATGTCCTTGTGAAGGTGGGTGCCCAGCTTGTGTTGGTCCAGTTAATGAAGTTGGAATGAATGGGAAAGAGAAAACTCTTTATTTACTAAAGGAGGTTCTAAAGGGTGAATCTGAGGGATAAGTTAAATAAATTAGAAAAAAATGATACTACCCGGGAACCTAAAGAAAAAAACATTGACTATTTAAATAAAGATGCATTCCTATATAAGATTATGGAAAATGAGCACGGAGTTTATTTGAAAACAACTAAAACTTATCCTTTGAAGTATAAGCACGGTTTATATGAAATAAATAAGTTTTCTATGCAGCTTGACTCTGATATTTTAACTACTATTGCTAATACTAATTATCCAGAATTTAATAGAGAAATTAGCAACAATATATTATTTATTGATACAGAAACTACCGGTTTGATGGGAGGGACAGGTACTGTATCATTTTTAATAGGGATAGGATATTTTGAAAATCAAGATTTTATTGTTGAACAGTATTTGATGAGAGATTATGATGAAGAAACACCAATGTTAATAGATATTAAAGATAAATTAACAAATCATGATATAGTAGTCTCTTTTAATGGAAAAAGTTTTGACCTACCTTTAATTAAGACAAGATTAATATTGAATAGACTTAAAAGACCGGACTTCAAACTACATGTTGATTTACTACATTCTGCTCGCAGATTATGGTCTTTTTTAGATTCTTGTTCTCTTAATTCTCTGGAAGAAAATATTCTTGATTTTGAAAGGATGGATGATATACCAGGTCATTTAATTCCTGGGCTATATTTTGAATTTCTTCAAAATAAGGATTTAAAACAATTAGTACCCATTTTAGAACATAATAGATATGATATTTTATCCTTAGTAACCCTATTTAGTCATTTGAAAGAAATACATCTAGATAATATTGAAAATTTAACGGCCCATGAATTATACCAGATGGGAAGAATAAGGGAAAAGGATAAAAATTATGAAAGTTGTATTACTTACTTGGAAAAATCTATAAAAAATTCAGAGCAAAAACATTTAGAATATAAAGCTATGAAGAAATTAAGTTGGCAATATAAAAGGGTAGACCGCCATCAAGAAGCAGTTCAAATTTGGCAGGCTATGATTAAAAAAAGCTCACTAGATATTTTTCCGTATGTTGAAATGGCTAAGTTTTTTGAACATAGGGAAAAAGATTATGAGAAAGCATTAACTTATACAAATCAGGCGATTGAATTGTTAGAAAAAAATAGAGTAATCACAAATAATTATAAAAAAGAGAGGGATGCTTTGGAACATAGAAAAGAAAGGCTTATCAAAAAAACATGTAAAAGGTGATATTTTTTTTAAATATATATCAATATATGATAAAATATAAAAAAGTGTATGGGAGTGAGGCTATTGACGCAAAAAAGAGTTAATACTTTTTCAATAGTGGGTTATGATCCTGAAACTGGCGAACTAGGAATTGCAGTACAATCAAAATTTTTAGCAGTGGGTTCGGTTGTACCATGGGCAAAAGCTAATGTTGGAGCTATTGCTACTCAAGCCTTAGCCAATTTAGATTATGGCAAAAAAGGATTAGATTTATTAAAAGAAGGATTATCTCCAGAAGAAGTAATTGAAAAATTACGTTCTGAAGATGATAATGAGGTTACAAGACAAGTTGGTATTGTAGATACAAAAGGTAATTCAGCTTCCTTTACAGGTGATGAATGTTATGATTGGGCAGGTGGGAAAACTGGTCCTAATTTTGCTTGTCAGGGAAATATATTAGTTGGTAAGGATACTGTTGAAGATATGGCAGATAAATTTCAAAATACTCAGGGTGAGCTTGCTGAACGACTTGTTTTGGCCCTGGAAGCCGGTCAGAAAGCTGGCGGAGATAAAAGAGGTAGACAGTCTGCCGCATTGCTTGTAGTCAAAGAAAATGGTAGTTATGGAGGCTATAATGATAGGTATATTGACCTAAGGGTCGATGATCATGAAACTCCGATACAAAAACTACAGAGATTGTTAGAAATATTTTATTTATATTTTGGTGATAAAGAAGTAGAAAAGGTAAAATTAGATGATTCAATAATAAAAGAAATTAAAGGTTATTTAAAAGATCTAGACTTGTTTCCGGGTGATATCAATTCAAAGAATAATGATGAATTTCAAAATGCTCTAGAAGTATTTTATCATCAAGAAAATTTTGAAGAGCGGGAACAAGTGGATGATCATATAGATAAAGACATATTAGAATATATGAGAAAAAAAGTTAATTAATCTATGGAGGTGCTTATTAATGGAAAGAAAAGATTTTATAGTGGAAGTAGATGGGATGTCAGATAGGAAGTTAAGACAGTTATTAAATTTTGTTTATGAGGAATTTGAAAAAGATGAAAAGCTGGATTTATTACAGGATAAAATTGATGAAATAAAGAAATTTAGTTAAGAGGAGTCTTTAGATTGGCAGAGAAAATTTTAGTTGTAGATGATGAATATAAAATGAGAAAGGTAATCAAAGCATACCTTGAAAAAGAAGGTTACACTGTAATCACCGCTAAAAATGGACAGGAAGCTTTAAATTGTTTTAAGTCTGAAGCAATAGACTTAATTGTTTTAGATCTTATGCTTCCTGTAATAAGTGGTGAAGAGGTTTGTAAAAAAATCAGGCAGAAATCTGATATTCCTATTATTATGTTAACTGCAAAAGGGCAAGAAGATGAAAAAATTGAAGGATTAAATATCGGGGCAGATGATTATGTAGTAAAACCCTTTAGCCCCAAAGAATTGGTGGCAAGAATCAAAGCAATATTAAGAAGAAGTAATTATAAGACACCGAAAGCAGAATTCATAAGTTATTTAGATGGAGAACTTAAAATCTATCCAGCTGAAATGAAAGTTACTTTTCAAGGAGAAAAAATAGAGTTTACCTCTACAGAATTTAATATTTTATATTTTATGGCGCGTAATCCCAAGCAAGTTTTATCTCGTGATCAACTCGTAGAGAAAGTTTTGGGATTAGAATTTAAAGGCTTTGATAGAACTATTGATGCTCATATAAAAAATATAAGGAAAAAATTAAACATAACTGACCAAAAAATTATAGAAACTGTTTATGGAGCTGGATATAGATTTGTAGGTGAATAGTTAAATGAGTAAACTAGGATTAAAAATATTTGTGATATTCATATTAGTCTCTGTTGGGGGCTTATTAATTACTTCAGTATATATTAACTATCGTTTTGATTTTTATTTTGAAAACTATTTGAAAGATATAAGAAAAAGTAAGGTTTCCAATTTAAAAAATCTTTTAGAAGATAGTTATTCCCAGCTTAATAACTGGAATGAAGCGCGCAATATAATTAGCAATTTTGCAAGCCTAAATGATTTCAGAGTACTTCTGAGAAACAATAATGGAGAAATAATTGCTTTTAGTTCTCCTAATATGTTTGGGAAAATGAATCAGAATATGATGGGAAGAATGTCTGACCGTATGGATAGTGTTCCTAATATTAATATTCAAAACTATGAAAGTATTGAATTATATAATTCTGGTAATAAAGTTGGAGAATTATTATGGCAACGTTCAAGACTTGAAGAAATAGTATCTAATACAGAAGATGTATTTATGAATCAAATAAATAGAGTTATTTATATAGCTGCTTTTATTACTGCCTTATTAGTTATTGGTGCAACTTATTTTTTCAGTAAATATCTTACCACATCTTTAAATAAGATGAATCAAGTTGTAAAAGAAGTCGCTAATGGCAATTTAGAACAAGAAATAAATATAAAAAGTAATGATGAAGTAGCTGAATTAGGGAATTCATTCAACCAGATGGTCCGAAAATTAAGATATCTTGAAAAAATACGGAAAGAATCAGCTTCAGATTTAGCTCATGAGTTGAGAACTCCTCTAAGTAATATCAAAAATTATTTAGAAGGAGTTGATGATGATGTTTTAGAGTGGAATTCCCAAACTTATGAAGAAATTAATGAAGAATTAGAAAGGCTAATTAAATTAGTTAATAGATTGAATGAATTAAATGAAGCTGAGGCAAAAATATTAAATATTGATAAACAGATTTTTGATTTAGAAAATTTGGTCAATAAAATTGTGAAAAAATATAAATTATCTGCTGCTAATAAGAATATTGATTTCAAGATTAAAATAGATAAAATTAAAAAGATATATGCAGATAAAAATGCAGTTAAACAGATTTTTAATAATCTTATTTCAAATGCTCTTAAATATTCATTTGAAGGTGAGAGTATAAAAATAGAAATTAATGAATTGACAAAATACTTCGAGATAATTATTTCTAATAAAGGACCTAAAATAGACAAAGAAGATCTACCTTATTTATTTGAAAGGTTTTATAGGACTGATAAATCTAGATCTCAAAAAAATGGTGGTTTAGGTATTGGATTGACTATCACCCGTAATTTAGTTGAAGCACACAGTGGAAGTATTGAAGTTGAGAGCAATAATAATTTAACTATTTTTAAAATTAAACTACCAAATAATAAATAATTCTTAAAGTTGGTACCTTTTTACTTGACATAAAGAGGTTCTTATGCTAAAATTACTAATGTTTGATACCATGCGAAAGTGGCGGAATTGGCA
>CAJXKY010000063.1 GCA_913055675.1 uncultured Halanaerobiales bacterium | reverse complement strand
GCCTTAGAAGCAGGTATGGAAAACTTAGAGAAACATGTAGAGAACATCAATAAGTTTAAGGTACCTTTAGTGGTAGCTATCAATAGATTCCCATCTGATACTGAAGCAGAACTAGAGTTAGTTAGAAAGAAATGTGAAGAGATGGGAGTTAGAGTAGCCTTATCGGAAGTATGGGCGAAAGGCGGCGAAGGCGGCCTGGAGTTAGCCGATGAGATTATAGATATTCTCGACAATGAAGAGAGCAACTTTGAGTATCTATACAGTGAAGAGCTTTCAATAAAAGAAAAGATAGACAGGATAGCCCAAGAGATCTATGGAGCTGATGGAGTTGATTATAGTTCTGCGGCTGAAAAACAGATTAAAACCTTTGAAGAGCAGGGTTATGGTGACCTGCCGATTTGTATGGCCAAGACCCAAAGCTCTATATCGGACAAACCGGAGTTAAAGGGAAGGCCGACCGACTTTACAGTTTCGGTTTCTAAGGTAACACTATCAGCAGGAGCCGGCTTTATAGTACCCTCAACCGGTCCGGTTCTTAAGATGCCCGGCTTGCCGAAGAGACCTTCAGCTGAAGATATAGATATTGATGAGAACGGTAAGATAACCGGCTTGTTCTAAAAAAATAAAAATGGGGTTAAGCAGACAGTCTTAGCCCCATATATAAATTTCAATTAATTTCAGGGGTGAATTTGGTTTTTACTCTTGACAAATAGGCTAAAATATATTACTATAAATAAGGATTGAAACGTTGACATATTAAGTTTTATAGTGTTTTTAAAGTTAGATAACATATATTTGGAGGGGTGCCCGAGTGGCTAAAGGGAGCAGACTGTAAATCTGCCGGCGATGCCTACAGAGGTTCAAATCCTCTCCCCTCCACCATTTTTTACTCAACCATCTTTTAATTAAGATGGCTTTTTTTATTTGTTAACATAAAAAAAACAACCTCCCGATTTAAAAAAAATCAAGAGGTTAGATATTATAGTTAATATATTTATTTTTAAATTATTAAATATCAAATTCTTTTATTATTACTTCTCCTCTTTGTCCAAATGGACCTAGCTTTTCTCCATCAAATTCAACTTTGACAGCTATTCCATTCCCTATCTTCAACCTAATAGTTTCATTCCCGCTGTGAGTCATTGTTTCATCTTCATTAATAAAACCCTGGTATTTAAGCTCTCCATCAACATTTACCTGTAGCCAACTTTTTTCAGAGGCAATTATTTTTATTTCTTTTGATTTATCTTCAATTAATGGTTTTTGTTCCTGATTTTTATTATTGTTATTACTCTCACTTTGTTCTGAACTATTTACTTCATTAGAATTATCATTATTTGGATTATTATTCAAATCAGCTTCTAATTCTTCATCAGTTATTTCTTCAGCATTACTTTCCTCATTAGATTCATCAATACTATTATTATTTTCATTTGAATTATTTTCTTGTATTACTTCTGATTTTTGATTATTGTTTACAGTATTATTTTGACTTTGATCTGTTCTAAAAAATACATTATAACTTAAAAGAACAATAATCAAAATCAAAATAATACCTAATAATCCTTTAAAAATTTTATCTTTAATCAAAAAATTATTTTCTTTCTCTTGCTTAGTTTCTTTATTACGAGGTTCACTATTTCTTTTTATATTTTTATTATTATTTTTTTGATTTTCATATTCTCTTAGAATCTTTTGAGGATCTATACCTACAATTTTAGCATACCCGCGTATATATACCTTTGTATAAACCTCTCCGGGAAGCTTTTCAAAATTGTCATTTTCTAAGGCTTCTAAATAGCTTTTTTTAATTTTAGATTTATTTTTTATATCATCGAGAGATAATCCCCTTGATTTTCTGGCTTTCTTCAACTTACTACCTATGCTCATCGACGGATATGCCTCCCTTCTTATATAAGTATTAACAGGGGCTTAGACAGCCCCTGTAATACATTGAATACAATTATACTTCTTCTTTGATATATGGCTCTCCATCTGCTGCAGGAGGTGTTGAACGACCAACTACACCTGCTAATGCAAGAATGGTTAAAATATATGGGGCCATCAATAAAAACTGTCTTGGAACAAATGTTAAACCCAAGGTTTGAGCTAACATTTGAAGTGCATCAGCAAAACCAAAGAGTAATGCTGCCATTAAAGCACCATGAGGTGTCCACTTACCAAAGATCATTGCTGCTAAAGCAATAAATCCACGGCCTGAAGCCATGTTTTTAACAAATAAGTCTAATAATCCAACAGAAAGACTAGCTCCTGCTAGACCAGCAAAAAATCCACTCATGATAACTGCAATATATCTCATTTTAAACACATTAATTCCAACACTATCAGCAGCTGCTGGATGTTCACCAACAGATCTTAGCCTTAAACCAAATGGTGTTTTAAATAATACCCAATATGAAACCGCTACTAAAATTAATGCTATATAAACAAACGGTATTTGAGTACCTATTACATCACCAATGAATGGTATTTTATTAATACCTGGTAATGTCCATGTACCTACATCTTGAACACTAGGGGATTGACCAGCATCTCCAAATATTAGTCTAAGTAAAAAACCAGTAATACCAGTCGCAAATATATTAATAGCTGTAGCAGTTACAATTTGATCTGCTCTAAAAGTAATTGATGCTATAGCATGAACTAAAGCAACAAGCATTCCGACAATAACTGCAGCTAAAACTCCAAACCAAGGTCCTACAAAATATGAACCTGCCATTGCCGTAAAAGCACCGATTAACATGATTCCTTCCAGAGCAATATTGATTACACCAGAACTTTCAGAAAACATACCTCCTAATGAAGCTAAAATTAAGGGGGTAGCCATTCTTAGGGTAGTACTTAAAAGAGCTGCTAAACTAGCTAGCATCTATAACATCCCCCTTTCTTTCCCGCCATTTTCTTACTAAATACTTAAATATATATTCTGAAGCAACAAATATTATAATACTTGCCTGGATGATTTGTACAACTTCTTTGGGGACGCCAACCATACTCTGCATCATCATAGCTCCTCTTGCTAAAACCCCGAATAATAGGGCACCTAGAACTACACCAAGAGGATGACTTTTACCAACCAGGGCTACAGCAATACCAGTAAAACCATATCCGATAAAGCCGAATGGTTGATAAGCTCTATATTCTAAACCTAAAGCCTGACTTGTACCTGCTAAACCAGCTAAGGCACCACTTATAAACATAGCTAACATTAAGTTTTTAGCTACATTAATTCCACCAAATTCAGCAGCATCTGAATTTTGTCCTGTTGCTCTTACCTCATAACCTAAAGGAGTTTTCCATAGGATATAATAGATTAAGATTGCTGCGCCAATTGCTAAAAATATACCCCAATGTAATCTTAATCCTGTCATTAATCGTGGAAGCTTTGCCGAATCAAATATTTTTGGAGTGGCTGGTAGACCTCCTTGAGCCTTTAAAGGTCCTGATGCCATATATCCGACAAAATAGAGAGCTATATAGTTCATCATAATAGTTGTAATAACTTCGTGTACTCCTAATGTAGCTTTAAGATATCCTGCAAAACCACCCCATACACCACCAGCAAGAATACCTGCTAGAACAGCTAAGGGGAGATGAAAATACATTGGTAGTTGAAATAAGAAACCAATATAAGCAGATGCTAAATAAGCAATTAGAAACTGTCCGTCACCACCAATATTAAATAATCCAATACGGAAACCAAAGGCTACAGCTAAACCAGTAAATATTAATGGAATAGTATTTACTAACATTTCACTAAAGCCTCTCATACTACCGAATGATGAAGACCAAAGAACTTTATATGCTTCAATCGGATCAGCTCCGATTATTTTCATAAATATAGCACCAACCAGAAGGCCAGCTACTACAGAAAGAATAGGAATAATATAATCAAATATTTTCATAGATTTTAAATAATTTGCTTTTTTTTCTGATATATCTTTATCTACCAACGTCATTTCCTCCTTCCACTTCTTCACTTTCTGCTCCGGCCATCATTAGACCGAGTTTTTCTTCTGTTGCATCTTCTACATCTAAAATATCGACAATTTCACCTTCATAAATAACAGCGATTCTGTCACTCAAAGAAAGAATTTCATCTAATTCTAAAGATAAAAGTAATATTGCTTTATTATTATTTCTTTGCTCAACTAATTTTTCATGAATATATTCAATTGCACCTACATCTATACCTCGTGTAGGTTGTGCTGCAACCAATAAATCTGGTTCTCTATCAAATTCTCTGGCTATAATTAATTTTTGCTGATTACCACCAGATAATGATTTTGCTTTTACTACTTCATTAGGTGTTCTTACATCAAAATCTTTAATTAATCTTCTAGCTTCATTTTTGACAGTTTTGTAGTTCATCTTAAATTTACTAGCATAAGGTTTTCTATCATGACGTCCTAAAATTAAGTTTTCATAAAGAGAGAAGTCCATTACTAAACCTCTTCTTTGTCTATCTTCAGGTACGTGTGATATTCCTTCTTCAAAAAGTCGTTTGGTTTGGGGTTTTTTAATTTCTCTGCCTTTAAATTTGATAGTACCACTTTCTTTTTTCCTTAAACCAGTTAAAACTTCGGTTAATTCAGTTTGTCCATTGCCATCAACTCCGGCAATTCCTAGAATTTCCCCACGTCTTACAGAAAAAGAAGCACCATTTAAAGCCATTAAATCTCTGTTATTTTTAGCGTATAAGTCTTCAACTTCTAAGACAACTTCACCTGGTTGAGCTTTTTCTTTTTCTAATTCAAGGATTACTTCTCTACCGACCATCATATTAGCCAATTCATTAGTAGTAGCTGAATTAGTATCAATAGTATCAATCCATTTTCCACTTCTAATAACTGTTACTCTATCCGCAATAGCTTTCACTTCTTTTAATTTATGAGTTATAAATATAATTGATTTTCCTTCATCTGTTAAACTTTCCATGATACTAACAAGTTCCTCAACTTCTTGCGGTGTTAATACAGCAGTCGGTTCATCTAAAATAAGGATCTCTGCACCCTTATATAGTGCTTTTAAAATTTCTACTCTCTGCTGCATACCTACAGATATATCCTGTACTTTGGCATCAGGATCTACTTGTAATCCATATTGTTCTGAAATTTCTTCAACTTCTTTTCTAGCTTTTTTATAATCAATCATACTATTTTTGCTAGGTTCCCCACCTAAAACTATATTTTCAGTTACTGTAAAGGGAGGGACTAACATAAAGTGCTGGTGTACCATCCCAATCCCATGTGCTATTGCTACATTAGGATTAGTTACTTTCACCTTTTCGCCGTTTATAAAAATATCACCTTCGTCTGCTTCTAAAAAACCATATAAGCAGTTCATTAGGGTGGTTTTCCCGGCACCATTTTCGCCTAATAAAGCATGAATTTCACCATGTTTTAGTTGTAAATCAACATTATCATTGGCTAATACCCCGGGAAATCTTTTAGTAATTCCCTTCATTTCTACTGCCAGTTCATTGCTAGCTGTCATTAGTTGTCGATCCTCCTTCTTAAAATATTAATCAGTATCTTCTAAGTATTCTTCCAAGTCTTCCTCATTAATTAATACTTTACGCGGTTTAGAACCTGCATAAGGTCCCACAATACCATCTTCTTCCATTGTATCAATTAATCTTGCTGCTCTAGAATGTCCGATGTGTAACCGTCTTTGGAGCATTGAAATGGAAGCACGATATTGTACCACGAGTTTTACAGCATCTTCATATAATTCGTCTTTATCTTCTCCTAGTTTATTTAATTCAACTTCACTTAGTTCATCTAAATTAACTTCGAATTCAGGTTGTTCTTCTTTTTGTTCCTTTAAAAAATCAACAACATCAATAATTTCGTCGTTAGTAATTAACCCTCCTTGTATCCTCACAGGTTTTTTGTAATCTACTGGATAAAAGAGCATATCTCCATTACCAAGTAATTTTTCAGCACCCCCCATGTCGAGTATAGTTCTAGAATCTGTCTGTGATGATACAGCAAATGATATTCTACTCG
The DNA here is from genome assembly GCA_913055675.1 of uncultured Halanaerobiales bacterium. GTDB lineage: Bacteria > Bacillota > Halanaerobiia > Halanaerobiales > M55B127 > M55B127. Next base: position 5,262 of record CAJXKY010000063.1, on the reverse strand, counting down.
GGATATTTGCTTTGATTAGACCAGTAATAACATCTACAGATGGCCGCTGAGTTGCAACTACAAGGTGAATACCTGCTGCTCTAGACATTTGAGCAAGACGGCAGATATTATCTTCAACCTCATTTGCAGCAACCATCATTAAATCTGATAACTCATCAATTATCACTACAATATATGGTAATTTATCCTCTTCTTTTTCCACCTTTGAATTATAGGTTTCTATACTATTTGTTCTACTTTCTGAAAACAATTCGTATCTTTTTTCCATTTCCTGAACAACATATTTTAGAACATTAGATGCCTTTTCAGGATCAGTAACCACTGGTGAAAAAAGATGAGGTAAACCCTCAAAGTTAATTAACTCTACCTTTTTAGGATCAATTAAAATTAATTTAACTTCTTTAGGACTTGCTTTATATAAAAGACTTGTAATTATACTTCCCATACAAACACTTTTTCCTGAACCAGTTGCACCTGCGATTAATAAGTGAGGCATTTTTGCAAGATCTGTAACTATCGGATCACCTTCAATTCCTCTCCCTAGAGCAAGTGTTAACTTACTTTCAACTGACTGGAATTTATCTGTTGATATAATATCTCCAAGTCTTACTAATAAGTTGTTCTGGTGTGGTACCTCGATTCCAACTGCAGATTTGCCTGGAATAGGGGCTTCAATTCTTACATCAGGAGCTGCTAGAGCCAGAGAAATATCATCTGCAAGGTTAACTATCTTACTTACTTTTACTCCAGTTGCAGGCTGTACTTCATATCTTGTAATTGTAGGTCCATGGCTTACTTCTTTAACTTCAGCTTCAACACCAAAACTTGCTAGAGTTTCTTCTAAGAGATCACTTTTGTTTTCTAAAGTGATCTTATTTCGATCTGAAACCTCTAATAGTTGTAATGATGGTAATTTAAATCCATCCAAAGATTTACTTTTTTGTGTTTTAGCTGTATTATCTTTAATTTCAAATTCCTGTAAACTATTTTCTTCTTGTTGCTCTTTTGATTTTGGTTTTTTAGATTGCTTTTTCGGTTTCTTTTTCTTCTTAATATTTTCCTTTGGCTTATTTTTAGATGTTGATTTATTAGAAGTCTTATTTTCCTGATAGCTTAATTCCTTATTTTTCTTTTCAAATATACTATCATAAACTTCTTTTGTTTTATCTTTTATTAAATTAAATTTTCCAACAATTTTTAATTTTAACTTTGTAAAAAAGGAATGTAATAATATATCGGTCCATAATAAAAAACCGATTAATAAAAGAGCTGATAAAATTATGTACGAGCCAATTTTACCTAAACCCCGGATTAATAACCAGGATAAAGATGCTCCTATTATACCTCCGCCCCCATTTAAGAAGAAATAATCTTCTGTGATTTGAGGATGGTTATATAAATGTATAAAGGAGATAATAGTGACAAACAATAATATAAAACCGAAAATTTTTAAATTAAATTTAAGTGTTTTATTTCTAATTAGAAATATTCCCCATAAAAATAACATAAAAGGGAAAATATATATTCCTTCTCCGATGAGAGACCGGAATATTTCAACTATCCTATCGCCTAGCATGCTGGTATAACCAAAATAGATGGTTATTAAGAAAAATAAGCTAAATGCTGTCAGCATTATACCTAATATCTCATTTTTTCTCTTTTCTATTTTAATATCTCCTTTTTTTTTCTTCTTAGACAAAACCTTCACCTCAACTATATATATTCAATAAAATTTAATATAATCCTTCATATATTAATATGATTGTTCCTAGAATCCAACAATAATAGGAAAAATATATTAACTTTTGCTTTTTTAGTATATAAATAAAATATCTAATTGCAATATAACCTGATATAATTGCACTGAGTATGCCTAAAATCATTGCAGTAAGATTAAAGTTGTTTACACCTACACTAACAGCGTCAGTAATTTTAAGAAGTCCTGCTCCACCAATTACTGGTATAGATAATATAAATGAAAAACGAGCAGCATCCTCTTTTTCTAAACCCTGGATTAGGGAAGCAGTTATTGTACTACCAGATCTTGAAATACCAGGAATAATTGCAAATCCCTGTGCAAGTCCAACTAAGATTGCGTTTAACCATTTAAAATTGCTTAAAGTATTATCATAATTTGCTAGTCTATCACCTAATAATAAGATAAATCCGGTAACAATTAACATGAAAGCTGCGCTTATTGTGGATGAGAAAAGTTTTTCGAAGAAATCTTCAAAAAATATACCCATTATAGCTGTTGGAATAGAAGCAACAATTATTAAAAATATAAAATGTCTTTTATTCTTTTTGAAAGATAGGATATCTATAATATCTTTTCTAAAAACTATTAAAACGGGGATTAAAGTACCGAAATGCAATAAAACTGAGATGAGTAGCTGGTTTTCATTGATAGCAAATAGTTTTTGCAAGATAACTAAATGGCCTGAACTACTGATCGGTAAAAATTCAGTTAGACCCTGAACTAAACCTAATATTACAATTTTGATAATTTCCATTGTTTTCCTCCATCATATGTATTAAAAAGGATGAGTTATAATAATAACCCATCCCTTTATAATTTATCTATTTATATTTCCATAATTATTGGCATTATCATGGGTTTTCTATGAATTCTGCTGTATATATAGTTATTTAATGAATCTTTAATGGTAGATTTCCATACTGACCATTCAGTTACTCCTTTTTCTTCACATTCTCTTAACTTTTCACGAACTCTTTCTTGTGCATCTGAGATCAGTTTTTCAGACTCACGTATATATACAAAACCTCTAGTAATAATATCAGGCCCTGCTATAATATTACCATTTTTATCAATTGTTACTACAACAATTAAGATACCATGTTCTGATAACATCTTTCTATCGCGTAGGACGATATTTCCTACATCTCCTACACCTAGTCCATCTACAAGTACGTCACCAGCTGTAATATTATTTTTCTTTTCAATCTTTTCAGGACCAAATTTAATTACATCTCCCATTTCAGCAATGTAAATATTATCTTTTGGAATACCTACTTCTTCAGCCAATTTAGCATGTTTATGCATGTGTCTGTATTCACCGTGGGTAGGTACAAAATATTTTGGTTTTGTTAAATTCATCATCAATTTTAATTCTTCCTGGCTAGCATGTCCGGAAACATGAACACCGGACAGTTCTTCAAATATTACATTTGCACCTCTTTCAAACAACTGATTGATTGTTTGTCCAATTACTTTTTCATTTCCAGGTATTGCACGTGCAGAAATTACCACAGTATCATCATCTTTTATATTAATATGGTAGTGGTCTCCTCTGGCCATTCTTGTTAAAGCAGCCATCGGTTCCCCCTGACTACCGGTAGTTAATAATACAACCTGATCATTTGGAAGGTTACTAATATCCCTTGTATCTATAATAACATCCTCAGGAATTGTTAAATAACCTAATTCGCGTGCAGTTTTAACATTTTCAATCATACTTCTACCTGTTAAGGCAATCTTCCTATTATATTTCATCGCTGCATCAGCTATTTGTTGTACCCTATGAATATTTGAAGCAAAAGTTGCAACAACTATTCTATCTCTAGTTTCGCGGAAAATATCGTCTATTGTACCGCCTACTACTTTTTCTGAAAGGGTATATCCTTTTCTTTCTGCATTAGTACTATCAGAAAACAGAGCTAATACTCCTGGGTCAGAATCTCCTAGTTCAGCTAACTTGTGAAAATCTGCAACTTCTCCGTCAATTGGAGTTTGATCAAATTTAAAGTCACTAGCATAAACAATAGGCCCTTCTGGGGTATGGATAGCTAATGCACAAGTATCTGCAATACTGTGATTCATTCTAATAAATTCTACTTCTCTTGAACCTATCTGATAGGATTTTCCAGGTGTAACAACCTTTAATTTTCTTTTTCCTTGTAAATTGTGTTCCTTTAAATTACCCTGTAATAATCCTAGAGTTAATTTAGTACCATAAACCGGAACATCTAGTTCTTTTAATAAGTAAGGTAGAGCTCCTATATGGTCTAAGTGTCCATGAGTTAATACTATTGCCTTAACTTTATCCTTGTTTTCCATAACATAAGTAAAATCTGGAATTACCAAATCTATACCTAATAAATCATCTTCAGGAAATTTCACTCCTGAGTCGATGATAATCATTTCATCGTCCATTTCAAATAACATCATATTCTTACCAATTTCGCCAACACCGCCTAAAGGCGTGATGGTAATATCGGAATTTGTATCTTTAGCCAAATCATTCACCTCCATAAGTAGTTAATTTGTACTATATTAAAGAGCTGTGTATATTACTTAAATATTTTGAATTATACTATTCCAGCTTCTTTTAGTACTTTGGCTAATTTTTCTTTTTTGTCTGTCTTTAATTTATATAACGGTGGTCTCGGTTCTCCTGCATCAAAACCAGATATTCTTAAAGCTTCTTTAACCGGAATTGGATTCGTGTCAATAAATATCGCATTATATACAGGAATTAATTTTCTATTTAATTCCCTTGCTTTTTCAGGATTACCATTTTTAAACTGTGTGATCATTTCTTTAATTTCTTTAGCTGCTAAATGTCCTGCTACACTGACTACTCCTTCTCCTCCAAGTGACATTAAAGGAAGTGTCAGCATATCATCACCACTGTAAATATAAAAGTCTTCTTTTTCAATGAGACTTAGTTCGGCTACTTGCCCTAAGTCGCCGCTAGCTTCTTTAATAGCAATAATATTATCTATTTCAGCTAGTTCTTTTACAGTTTCTGGTTCTATGTTACGAGAAGTTCTAGAAGGTACATTATAAATCATAACCGGTAGATCAACACTTTCAGCTACTTCTTTGAAATGATTATATAATGCATACTGGGGTGGCTTATTATAATATGGTACAACCAGCATTATTCCATCTACACCAATTTTTTCTGCTTTTTGAGAAAGCTTTATGCTTTCTTCAGTAGAATAAGAACCAGTACCTGCTACAACATTTGCCCTGTTACCTACTTTGTTTACAACAGTTCTTAATATTTCTAACTTTTCTTTAGAACTTAGAGTTGGAACTTCACCTGTAGTGCCTAAAACTACTAAACCATCATTTCCTTCTTCTACAAGCTTATTGGATAATTCTTTGACCTTTTCATAGTCCACCTCAAGATTTTTATCAAAAGGAGTAACCATTGCTGTTAATAAGTTACCAAAACTTTCATACATATTATTTAACCTCCAATTGTATTTAAATTAAAGGCATCATGAAGGGCG
>CAJXKY010000062.1 GCA_913055675.1 uncultured Halanaerobiales bacterium | reverse complement strand
AAAAGTGGTATTGTAAAAGATATCAGTAAAGGTAATGCTATTAAAAGACTGGGATTCATAGTTTTAACCCCCTTATTTCATCAATTTGTAGGGTATTATTATTTTCATATATTTTAATTACTATCGATAATGCTAAAGCAAGAATAGCTACACCTATCACAATTGCAGTTAAAACCAAAGCTTGTGGTAATGGATCAACAAAATTTAAATTATTTGTGGGATTAGTAGCTGTTAATATTGGTGCTAAGCCTCCATTTATGTAGCCTAAGCTTACTAAAAGAAGATTTACACCAGTATCCATAATTCCGATACTGACCACTATTTTTATTAAATTTCTGCGAGTCAATACACCGAATAATCCAATTAAAATTAATATGATGGATCCTCCAATGTAAGCCCACTGATTTAAAAAAGCCAAAGTATCACATCCTTTATTTAATATATTTATGCGTTAATTAAGTTACTAATGATACCAGATAATTCTGCTCCAACTTTGATTCCAATGAGTATATAGATAATCGGAATAACCCCTGCACTAAATAATGTTCCTATAGTTCCATTAGCTAAAAAGTTAGTTAAAAAAGAACCATCTGTGTAGAGTCCGATTAACCCGATGATCAAAAATGAGATACCGGCAAAACTTTCTAGAATTGTTAAGCCTGTATGGTTTAATTTGTAATCTTTGTAAGCTAAAAATTTAAGTAAGATGGCAGTTGCAATTACTGCTCCTCCTTGAAAACCTCCACCTGGAGTTAAATGACCATGAATTATAATGTAAATACCCAATAAGAACAATAGTGGAAAAAGTATTTTAACACCGATTTTTACAATAAAAGAAGCATCTGATGCAAATGCATTATTCTTATTATGATCTCCCAATACAAAAGCAAGTCCAGCAGCAGCTATAAATAATACTGTGATTTCTCCTAAAGTATCAAGTGCTCTATAATTAGCAATTATAGATGTTACATAGTTAGCTGAGCCAGATTCTGGATTTTTTGACTCATTATAAATTATCTGAGTAGATTCATTATTGACATCTTTATTGATATAATGAATAGAGGTTCTTTCACTTAAATTTACTTCTCCAAATTGCTTAATATTAAGTCCATTATCTATTGTGCCATCAAAAGCTTGAAATATTATAAAACCGAGTATAATAACTAGAAATAGGGATAGATAATCACGAAATCTCATTGTGAATCACCTCTATTTATCTTAATTAAGGTAAATATAAAGATTGAGGTAGTTAAACCTGCTCCAATGATTGCTTCCGTCATTGCAACATCTGGAGCTTTTAGAATGAACATTAATGCTGCTGCTATTAAACTTATTAAACCCAAAGAAATTATTGAATTTAATAAATTTTCAAACAATACAGCTGCTAAGGCTCCAATAATCATCAGTAAAATGAGTAGATAACTTAGAATCATCATCTTAAATCACTTCTTTCATCTTGAATGTTTTCAGGTTTATATTCATCAATTTCTGATTGAAGTTCAGGTTTTAAACCACTTTTATATGAAGATCTGGCAATACTATGACTACCTATGGGGTTGGTTAATACAATAAAAATTGCAATTATTAAAGTCTTAAAAAACCAATTAGGGTTTACTAAACCTACACCTATTATTGAAGAAAGAGCTCCTAAAGTTGTAGCTTTAGTACCAGCTTGTATCCTATTGTAGAGGTCGGGCATTCTAACGATGCCGAGAGCACCTAATAATAAAAAGAGACTTCCTAGAATTATCATTATATAACCTAAGGTTGTTAATAAGATCATGAGTTACCACCTTCTAAATAACGTGAGATCACAATTACACTTGTAAAGGATAAAGCAGCAAAGACAAATGAAATATCAAGTAGTATATAGTTATCAAAAAACAAAGAACTAGTTACTAACAATACAGAAATAATAGTAGTTAATGTGTCTAAAGCTACTACCCTATCAGAAGAAGAAGGGCCTTTAAAGAATCTAAACCCACTTAGGATTAAAGCAAGAAATATCAAAACAAATACAAAATTAAGCATTAAAAAATCCCTCCAAGCAGATCCTCAAATTTACCTGAGATCAGATTTTTTTGAATATCTTTGTCTGTACTCTCTATATCAATCCAGTGGATAAATAAATTATTGTCTTTAACATCTAAAGTTAACGTACCAGGTGTTAAAGTAATTGAGTTAGCTAAAAATAATTTAGCGTAATCTGATTTTAAGTCTGTTGAAATCTTTATAATTCCTGGATTGATAGGCAAACTGGGATTAATTACACGGCGGGCTACATCAAGGTTGGCCTTGACCATTTCAATAATAAAAACAGGTATATATTTAATTAAATTAATAATTCTTACCACTATATTATTTTCAGGATTCTTTTGTGAAAAGCTTTTATATGTAAAAACAGATAATAAAGTGGATAAAATAATACCCATTATTATTTCATTTGCTGCAAGGCTTGTTGTATAAGCTAGCCAGAAAATAAAATAAATAATAAGTGTGGTGATAAATCTTTTAAAGTTCAATTTTAATCCCCCTTTAAGTGTGATATAGTTCACTTAAGATTTTAAAATGATATCACTATATCTAAATATTATGATATATAAATATAATTGTCAAATAAAAATTGTAATTTTTAATAAATTTCTTGACTTAAATATCATAATTTCATAATATTATAATATAGAAACATATCGAGGAGGTTTAACTTTGGAAAATATTATAAAGGATATGGAACAAATAAAAGAAAAGGCAAAATTATTGAAAGCAATTTCTCATCCGATTAGATTGTGTGTAGTAAAAGGTTTAATGGATTCAGAAGGATATAATGTGTCTAAAATGCAATCTTGCCTTGATATTCCGCAATCTACACTATCACAACATTTAACTAAGCTAAAAGATTTAGGAATTATAGAAGGAGAGAGGAATGGTGTAGAAATAAATTATTATGTTAAAAATGATGAAGTTAAAAAGATAATTAATACAGTTTTTGAAGATGAAGAATAAGTTCCTTCCCTGTTGGGAAGGTTTTTTGTTTCTATAAATATGAAAGGGGTAGGTAAAATGGAATATAAAGAAGTGATTGACCAGGAAAAAGATTTATTTAAAGTTATACCTTTAAAGATTTTTCGTAAAACAGAAGGTGTAGTTTTTGATATTGTTAATATGGACTTTTTGCCTGAAGTAGATGGAATAGACAGAGTTATTCATAAAAAAAATGCTCTTTCCCCTGGAAGTATAAAGGATGTAAAAAGACCCTGGTATATGCATCCACACCAAGAGGACAATTTATTAGTATTATTTGGTACTCGCTATGTTGATTTATATACTCCAGACCATGGAGAAATAGAGACTTTTGAGATAACTCCTCATTCTATTAAAAGGAATGGCGAATTAATTTATGATAGGGGAGCATTATTGTCTACTTCTGTAAATGTTTTTCATAGAATTAGGACTGGAGAAGAAGGCTCAGCTTCTATAAATTTTGCTGTAAGAGATCCTGAAATAAATATGAAAACAAATTTCAATATCTATAAATTAGATACTAATACGGATCAATTTGAAGTTTTAAAGAAAGGATTTAAAGACCAAAATTTTTAATAAGTAATTATTATAGATAAAAGCAGGTAAAAACACAATATTATTGAATTATATAATACAGCCAATTTAATTGAGGGGGGGTTTATATGGTTAAAATATTTTGGCAAAAGAAAGAAATAGCCAGTTCAGATGAAACGAAAATAGTAGAAGGTAATCATTATTTTCCTCCAGAAAGTGTCAACAAAGAATATTTTATAAAAAGCGACTATCAGACTACCTGTCCATGGAAAGGAGAAGCCAGCTATTATCATCTAAAAGTAGGTGATAAAAAAGCAAGTAATGCAGCCTGGTATTATCCAGAACCAAAAGAAGAGGCAGAAAAAATAAAAGATCATATAGCATTTTATACAGATAAGGTGAATTTAGTTGAATATTAAATTGGATAAGGTTAGAATTTTAAAATTATAATTAGGGGGCAACATTAATGAAAAAGAGGTATTTGATTTTTACTTTAGTATTAGTAATGTCGTTAACATTAGTAGGTACTGTTTTAGCTCAAGATGGCAGTTTTACAATTTTGCATACAAATGATACACACGGGCGAATTGAAGAAGGTTCTTATGCAGGTATGGGTCTTCCTAAGATAGCTACACTGGTTAACCAATACCGTAATGATGGTAATGTATTATTGTTAGATGCAGGTGATACTTTTCATGGCCAAACAATTGTGAATTTAAATGAAGGGGAAGCAGTTATTGATATCATGAATGAAATGGGTTATGATGCAATGACTCTTGGAAATCATGACTTTAACTTTGGACAAGAAAGAATAAAAGAATTAGAAGAAATGGCCAATTTTCCAATAGTGGCTGCTAATCTGGATCCTACTCTTGTAGAACCATATGTAATTAAAGAAATCAACGGAATGAGAATAGGTATATTCGGACTTGCTACTCCTGAAACAGAATATAAGACTCATCCAAAAAATGTAGAAGGTTTGACATTTAGAAGTCCTTCGGAAGCAGCCCAGGAGATGGTAGATGAGCTAGAAGGTCAAACCGATATGATTATTGCCCTATCTCACTTAGGCTTATCTGAAGGTAGCGAATATACTAGTAGAAGAGTTGCTGAAAATGTATCAGGTATAGATGTTATTATCGATGGTCATAGTCATACAGCTTTAGAAGAAGGATTAATGGTAAATGGTACTTTAATTGCTCAAGCTGGAGAATATGATAAAAATTTAGGTGTAGTAAAAGTAGAAATGGTTGAAGGTAATTTAGAAAATATGACAGCTAGTTTAGTGACTAAAGAAGATGCTGCAGATATAGAAAAAGATCAGGCTGTTGTAGGTTTAATTGAAGAAATCAAAGCAGCAAACGAAGAAATTACTTCAGCTGTTGTTGGTAAAACTTCTGTTGAATTAAATGGAGAACGCGAAAATGTAAGAACTGGAGAAACTAATCTAGGTAATCTTTTAACAGATGCAATGTTAGCAAAAGTTGATGCAGATGTAGCAATTACAAATGGTGGTGGAATCAGAGCTTCAATAGATGAAGGTGAAATTACAAAAGGTGAAGTAATAACAGTGTTACCATTTGGTAATACTACTGTAGTTAAAGAATTAACTGGTGCTCAATTACTAGATGTAGTAGAGCATGGTTTATCAAAATATCCAGCTACTGAAGGTTTATTTCCTCAAGTTGGTGGAATGAAAGTGATTTTTGATGGTTCAAGACCTGCTGGCGAAAGAGTTATTGAATTAAGAATAAATGGTGAACCAGTAGAACATGATAAAGCATATCATGTAGCTACAAATGATTTCATGGCAGCTGGTGGAGATGGATATGAAACATTTGCTGATACTGAAACAGTTGTAGAAGCTGGCGGACTTGAAGAAGTTCTAATGAATTATATAAGTGAGAAAGGAACTGTAGCACCAAGTGAAGAAGGAAGAATAATTGAAGTAGGTATAGAAGGTAATAACTATATTTACACTGTAGAAGATGGGGATTATTTAGCTAAGATTTCAAGAATGTTTAATGTTAAAACTGATGCGATTATGGAAGTAAATAATATAGAAAGTCGTAATATGATTTATGTAGGACAAGAAATTAAAATTCCTATGGAATAAAAAGACCAAAACAGGGGTAGCAATTGCTACCCCTATTAAATTTTATATGGAGGTAATTCTATATGGAATATGTCAATCAATTTAAAGATCTAGCTATTCAATATGGGCTCAAACTTTTAATTGCTTTAATAATTATATTTATTGGGATGAAAGTAATAAAATATTTGATTAATTTATTCGAAAAATCCTTTGGAAATAAAATGGAACCCACTTTAATGAAATTTCTTAAATCAGTGTTTAAAGCGCTTCTGACTGTAATGTTACTATTATCTGCTGCTTCTACTCTAGGAATTGAAATGACATCATTTGTTGCCGTGTTAGGGGCAATGTCATTTGCAATAGGTTTATCTTTACAAGGCAGTTTAGCAAATTTCGCTGGTGGTGTATTAATTTTATTATCAAAACCATTTCAGGTAGGGGATTTTATTGAAGCAGAAGGTAATAAAGGAACTGTAGAGGAAATTCAAATATTATATACGGTACTTAAAACTCCTGATAATAAAAAGATAGTGATACCAAATGGTGATCTTTCCAATACTGATATCTTAAATTATTCTGCTCATGAACAAAGAAGATTAGATTTAGTTTTTGGAATTGGTTATGATGATGATATTTTAAAAGCTAAAAAAGTTTTAAGAGAAATTGTTGAGAAAAATGAGCATATACATGATTCTCCAGAACCAGTTATTGAAATAACTGAATTAGCAGGAAGTTCTGTAAATTTCGATGTTAAGGTATGGATTGATACAGCTAATTATTGGAAAGTATATTATGGAATGCAAGAAACTGTTAAGCTGAGATTTGATGAAGAAGGAATAGGTATTCCATATCCACAAATGGATGTTCATATGGATAAAGAATAGATAGAGAAAAAAAGAATGTTTAATTGGTAATATTTGAGCTTAAAAGAAAGTTTGTTTAATATTTTGAGAAAAGAAAAAAATAAATATTATAAAAAAAGACTAAAAAGAGTAGTTATTTAATTAACTACTCTTTTTTCTGTATAAGAAAGAAAAACATAGTAACCAATGCCAGCTGTAAATGCTAATGCTGCCCAAGTTAAGTACATGATATTTCCACCAAGTTTATCAAAAATTACTCCACCAACCATATTACCAACTATACTACCAAGTCCTATATATACTGAAGTAAAGACATTTTGAGCAGTTGATTTTAAGTTATCTTTTGTAACTTTATTTATGAAATTAACACAAGTAACATAAAATAATCCGAAAGATAGACTATGAAAAACTTGGGTGGCCAAGAAAATACTTCTCATAGGGAACAAACCTAATAATATCCATCTGATTACAAAAGCTGAAGATGATACTCCAAAGATGTGTTTGATATTGAATTTTTCTAATATTTTATCCGAAAAGATTAATATTAATATTTCACTAATAGATCCTACCATTTTGGTTAAACCAAAAAGTCCTTCTTTGCCTCCATGTTCAAGAACATATAAAGGAAAATAAGTTAAGTTACCATTCATAGTAATCTGCATGAAGAAGACATAAATAAGAAAAGCAAGAAATAACTTATTTTCAAAAAGCTTACCAATATTGGCAAATTTACCTTCATTTGCATCTTCATCAAGTTGACGTTGAACTTCGTTTTCAGGTAATTTATTACTAATAAGTAAAGTTAAAAACAAAAGTCCTGCTAAGATATAAAAGGTGTTTGAAACATTAGTACCTTCAAAAAAGTAACCTAAGATTGGAACTATAATTGTATATCCTACTGAACCCCATAATCTAAAACGTCCATATTGGTTTTCTGCATCACCTAAATAACTAAAAAGAAGATTATCATATAAAGGTCTAATGGTGTTCATAAAAGATGCTAGAAGCACCATTAACATTATGATAATTATAAAATTTGCAGTTGTTAAAAACATAAGACTGATTGCCATTGTTCCAAAAATAGCATATTGCAGAACTTTCTTATTAGCTTGAAGGGCATCTGAAGCCATACCCCATAACGGCAAAGTGAAAATAGCTACACCTCTAGCAATAGAATTAATTAATCCAATTTGTGTAGAGGTAAATCCTAAATTACTAAAATGTATATTAAAAAATGATTTTGCAGCAAATGACATATAATATATAAAATTAAAAACTTTAAAATGCATTATATCCCCCCTTTTCATTATTCATTTTGACAATAAAAACATATCATATATCTTTAAAAAATGCAATAAGGCCCCCATAGTATAATAGTAGGGGCCTTAAAAAGTTATTATTTAATGAATTATCTATTTTTAATTACTTTATTAACAGCTCTTTCGATTCCTTCATAACCTGTACATCTACATAAATTACTACTTAACCATTCCTCAACTGTATCTTGATTTGGTTTTTCATAATTTTCTAAAAGAGAATAAGCTTTGACTATAAAACCAGATGTACAGTATCCACATTGATAACCTTCTTTATCAATGAAAGCTTTTTGTATTTCAGTGTTTTTTAAACCTTCTACTGTGGTTATAGCTTTATCTTCCATATCAACTGCTAAAGCCATACATGATTTAATTGGCGTTTCATCTACCAATACAGTACATGCTCCACAATCTCCGTTTTCACAACCAGGTTTGGGGCCGGTCATTTCTATTTTTTCTCTTATTACATTTAGTAATGTTTCATTGGGTTTAACTACTACCTTATAGTTTTCCCCATTAACCTTTAGAGTTATTTCTTGATTATTCGTATACGCTTTCATTATTTTTCACCTCTCAGTTGATCTAAGCAGTCGTTTAGAGAATTTCGGAAAATCATTTCCTTATATTCTTTGCCCCCGCGAAGATTAGAATTAATCGGTACTGGGAAATTATCAATAGTTTGATTCATTTTTTCTTCTCGTGAAATTGAATCATCATTTAATATATTTTCGATTTCTTTATTCCGAAAAGGAAAGGCACATAATGAACTTAGGGCAAATTTTATGTTCCCATTATCTTTAAGAGCTGCCATATGCATTATTGGATAATCAGTATCACTTTGTTTAACTTTTCGCTCTTGATAATATGGTAGTTTTGTTTTTTCTTTATCAATAATTATTTGGATCAATATTTCTTCTTTTGCAAGTTTCATTCTTTTATCAAAGACTTCGTTAATAGGTCTTGTTTTAAAACCTTCTTTACCGTAAGTTTTAACTTGAGCTTCTACAACTAATAGTGGTAAAAGTGCTTCCTTAAAAGGTAGTCTTCCGGTAATATTTCCCCCAATTGTAATTTGATTTCGTGTTGTATGATCTGCGATGACTTTTGAAGATTCACTTAACAGTGGGAAATAATTTTTTTCTACTACTTCATTTAAAGAGATAGAAGCTCCAATAGTTATTTTGTTATTATTTTCTTCCAGAACTGTACATTCTGGTATATTTTTAATGTCAATAACAGCATCAAAATTCATTTTGTCTTTACGGGCATAAGTGACTATCTCAGTACCGCCGTTGTAATAAGATACGTTTTTATTATTTTCAACTAATTCAAGATATTTTTCTACAGCTTCTTCTGCGGTTTCTGCCTGGTAATAGTCAAAGTCAAAACTAATCATTCCTATCACCTTCCTTGTTCTTAACATTTTTATAAATCAATTCTGGAATTAATGGTAGCTCATTTACTTCAACGCCAGCTGCTCTTGAAACTGCATTAGAAAGGGCACCAGGCATTCCAATAACTCCTTGTTCACCTAAACCTCGAGCTCCAAAAGGCCCATCGCCTTGAGGGGTTTCTACAAAATCAACAAAGTATTCAGGATGTTCACCATACCTTAATATTTTATAGTCTCTTAAAACATTATTTTCTACTTGTTCTAAACTATTAAATACGAAACCTTCATTTCTAGCAAAACTAAGTCCCATGGCCATTGCTCCTGAAACTTGACCTCTTGCTAAATCGGGGTTGATCACATTCCCTACATCCATAGTGGAAGCAGCTTTTGTTACTTCATATGAATAATCATTTAGATCAAGCTCGATTTCTACAGCTTCAGCACCAAGTGTCCATTCTAGATCAGGTCTACCTTCTCCAGTTTCGGGATCCATATTACTTAATCTACGGGCAATATAATTACCTCTACCTATTACTTGGCCTCCGATTGCATTACCATTTTCATATACATAGCCAAGACATAAATCTTTAACATCCATTGAAATTTCAGGTTCATCAGTGATATAGACTTTCTCATTGGCCACAGTTAAATCTTCTACTGGACATCTTAATACTCTGGATGCAGTTTCTTTCAACTGTTGCATTGCATCTTCACAAGCATTAATAGCAGCTCTTCCTGCCATCATCAGACTACGGCTTGCTGCTGTAGCCCAATCATGAGGAGCAGTTTGAGTATCTACATCTGAGGTAACATGAACTTTCTCAATAGGCATTTCTAATTTATCTGCTACTATTTGTTTTAAGCCTGTTTTTGTTCCTTGTCCAATTTCTACAATTGCATTGTGTAAATTAACACTACCATCATTATTGAATGTAATGATAGCTCCTGCATCAGTATTAGTAGGCATTGCTGGAGATTTCCATAACAAGCCCATACCTTTTGCAACAATCTTATTTTCGTCTTTTTTAATATATGCACCTTCATCCCAATTAATCATATCTGCAGTTTTATTAATACAAGCCTTTAAATCACCTGTATTATCTCCCATTAGACTTTGGGTTGGAGTAGTATCTCCTTTTTGAATTGCATTTTTCAACCTGAGTTCAACTGGATCTATATCCATTTTTTTAGCTAAAATATCAATACTTCTTTCTATTACATAGGCTAGTTCAATATGACCAAAACCTCTAAAGGCGGTTGCGAAAGGGTGATTTGTATACATACAATATGCATCACATCTTAAGTTTTCCACATTATAAGGTCCGGTTGCAGAAATGGCAGCAGCTCTACTTACATTAACTGCATAGTCCGCATAAGCTCCAGCATCAAAATAATACTGAAGATCCATTCCGGTAATTTTGCCCTCTTTATTACTTGCAATTTTAACATTAGCTTCTAATCCAATATGACCTGGTGAAGAAACCATATCATCTTCACGAGAGTTTACTACCTTTACAGGTTTACCATCTACAGCTTTTGATAATATATAAGCTAAACTTTCTAACTGTAAGCCGGCTTTACCACCAAAACCGCCGCCAATAGGTGGAGCGATAACATTTATCTTACCGGCTGGTATATCGAAGTTAAAAGATAATAATTCTTTAACTACAAATGGAGCCTGGGTAGCAGAGTGTATTACAACATCATCGTTTGATTTAATTTGTGCAATAGATACTCTGGGTTCCATAGCCACGTGATCACTAGGATTAAACTCAAATGTTTCTTCAATTTTAAAATCTGCTTCTTCGAAAGCTTTTTCATGTTCACCTTTTCTAATCTTTGTGTGGTTTGCAATATTAGTACCTGGAGTAGGATAGACATCAGGTATATGAGTATAATCCTCTAGATTTTCATGTAAAATGGGTGAATTATCTTCCATTGCTTCTTTAGGGGAACTAACCGGTTCCAATTTTTCATATTCAACTTTTATTTTCTTAACTGCTTTTTGAGCATCTTTCTTATTTTTTGCAATAACAGCAGCTACGGGTTCTCCATAATGTCGTACTTTATCTAATGCTAAAGGAGGCTTATCTCCTAAATATAATCCCATTGCTTTGGGATGGAATTTGCCGGTGATAACCTTTTTAACTCCCTTAGCTTTTTGTGCTTCCTCAATATCAATATCAACAATTTTTGCATGAGCGTGGGGACTTGTTAAAATTGCGGAATTAAGCATACCGCTTATGTTATAATCATTTAAGTACTTGTGATTACCATTAGTTTTATCTTTGCCATCAGATCTTTTTATGGGTTTTCCTATAAAATTATCTTTCAATATAAATTCACCTCTCCTTTTAAAAATCTTTACTATATTAATATATTAAATAATATATATAAAAACCCTCTTTTAAAAATAAATATATTATAAAAGTAGGAGTTT
>CAJXKY010000061.1 GCA_913055675.1 uncultured Halanaerobiales bacterium | reverse complement strand
TTGCGGGTGAAATTCATCTTGTGTCCCATAAGATCAAGCGACTATGAAGCTCGGTATTTCAATGCCGAGTAGTTCACAAGGTTTACTTGATTAATAATTAATTAAAAATTTAAATATTGAATGTAAAAAATAGTTTTCTAAAGCTATGAATAATGGTTTAAGGTAGAAGTATGGGGGTCACTTGAAGATTTAAAAAGGATTATCCCGAACAAATTGAACTTAAAAAGTAGAATATCTGGATGTCTGTGATGATATTAAAAGATCTCCAGTTGTGTAAGTAGATGATGAACTGATTACAGCAGCTAAAAGTTAAGTTGTGATGAGTAATAAAATTTGCTTGTGAAAAATGTATAAAATGTGGACGCTGTAAAGAAGCGTGTCCATATAATGCAATAGTAGATTATGTACGGCCTTGTGCAGATGCCTGTGGGGTTGATGCTATCGAAAGTGATGAATATGGAAGGGCTATCATTAATCAGGACAAATGTGTAAGCTGTGGACAGTTTATAATCAGTTGTCCCTTTGGAGCTGATTATGCCTCTTTAGAAGAAGCAGAACTTTTTCATGGAAGGGTTCCCGGGTCAAAAAGATTATTTGGGTACTTCAGATTGCCTTTCTGGACCTATATTGCTGATAAACATGTAGAAAAGGCCAAAGAAAATATGTTGCTTTACTATTCACCAATGGTTGTTACAGCTGTTTAGATTAAACAGGAAAACCCAGATAGCAAAGTAATTTTTATCTGCCCTTATTTTTTATGCTTTCTTATATATTTTAAAAATTAGATAGATTGAGCTATTAGATTGCCAATAGTTAGAAAAAGTAAACCTGCAAAAAGATTGTAAAACAAGACGGTAGCAGCTTGGATCAGCATGACTTTTTTAAAATAGTAAATAGCTTTATAACTAAAGATTGAAAAAGTTATAAAAAATGTTAAAAGCAAATTTTTTATAAGTAGAGGATTAAAAGTGGTTATGGTTTGTTTATTTAATATTACCATACCAAACCCCAACATAAAACAAACTAACATATTTAAAAAATAGGACCAATAAGGGGTATTAGAGCTTGTATTTTTATATAAATATAAAGAAATAAAATATCTTAAAATAGCTCCGCTTAATCCACCTAATCCTATATATAGTGTGTTCAAATTTAGTTCCTCCTCCACTTAATTATCTAGCACTTTACAAATAGTATTTTATTACATCAAAGATATTGTTGCAAATAGTGTTAATTAATTATTGAATTTTTTTTTATGTTAATTATATGTTAACAGGATGTTAAAACACTCCAAACCCCATTGACTTAAAGTTTTATAGGGTATATTCTAAAATAGTAAAACAAAATTAGTTAAAAATACTCTTGAGCACATAATAATTAATGATTCGAACAGATAAAACCCAGATAGAACCCCTAATTATCTGTTTGATACTAGAGGAATGCTTTTAATTAAAAGCATTCCTCCCCCTATTTATTTTAATAAAAAGCAGTAAGGTACAATATATATCTAAGAAAAAAATAAATAACAAAGAAACTGAATCCTGTTTTATAGGATAGTTAACTAATTTATTTTAACTACTTTAAATACAGTTGTGTTTGTTGATTATGAATGTGTTTTAACATCTGTAATTCTTCAATTTTGTAAGCATAATGAACAGTCTTTGTGAGCTATATTTCTATATTTTTATAACTACGGCAAGTATTTTATTATTAATACTTTTGCCCTTGTAATTTGAATAATATATAAAAATAAGCGGTTAAATTATAAAAATATAATATAAACTTATTTCATAGGTCCTTAATGAGGACTCTTTTTTTATTTAATAAAATTATACTTATATTTTTTAAAGAAAAGATTGAGTAGACTCTATCTTTATTCGAAAAAAGGAATAAAAAAAATTAAAAAGGGTATTGCAATAGAGTTACCTCCAGGATATACAATAATATTAACAAATAAAACTGGAGGGATAAAAGTGATCAGAAATAGGTTGAAAAAATATATTGATATTGATAATTTAAACTTAAAAAATGGGTCAAGAGAGATTGAAATTGAGAGAATTAAAGCAAAAAATTATAGAAATATCTATTAAAAACGAAAGTATAAAATGAGTTTATTTAAAAGGGTTTTAATGTTAGAAGATATTAACTATCGAAAAAAATAGAAGTTACAAAAAAAGTTTAACTAAAATAGAAAGCTATAGGAATATCTGTTAAACTGAGAAGAGTAATATATTTATTATTTAAACTCCTTCCTGGGCTAAAAGCTGGGGAGGAGTTTTTATTATAACAAAAGGAAAATATTGTAAAAAAATAATAAATATGGTATAATATAGCAGATATAGTTAAAAAAAGTAAATATAAATAGGAGGATTTTGATGAAAAAAGTTTATCTAATCATTTTGTTAACCCTAATTAGCCTGGTTTTAATTGTTCCTACTATACTAGGAAGTACTGCTTCACAAGACATTACAATTACAGCGGAATCTATTAATGAAGTGAGTTTATCAAAAACAACTCTCAATTTAACAATCACACCACCTCCGGACAGTTTAGTAGAGGAAGAAGTAACAGATTCCTCCACAACTTTATCTTATTCAACAAATAATACTAATCAAAAGATCACTGTAGCAATTGATGAGTTACTTCCAACTGGTTTAACTTTAATGGTTGAGGCAACAAGTACCGGTGGTGTTTCAAGTGGACCTGTTGCTTTGGATTCTTCAGCAAATAATCTAATTACAGATCTAAGTAATGTAAGTGATAGTGGAGAAACAGTCACATATATACTTAAGGCTAATAAATTTGCTGAACCTATTAATGCAAAAACATTTACAGTTACTTATACTATTCAAAGTACAAATTAATTAATAAAGTTATAAAAAGGAGCGAAACACCTACTATGATTAAAAAAGTTTTATTAACTTCCCTACTTATAATAATATTATTTACTATAAAAATTGAAGCTGGATTAATAGTTAAATCTAAATTAGTGCATCAATTTGAGGTAAAAGCTGGGAGAAAGAAATTAGGAAAAATTGTATTAAAGAATAATTCGAAAGATGAGATTAAGGTACGATTATATAAAAGAGATTACAGTTTTAATGCTAAAGGAAAAAATTTTTACAGAAAACCCGGAATGAATTTACGTTCAAACGCAGAGTGGATATCACTACAAAAAAGATCTTTTAGAATATCTCCATTTACAAAAGAAAAGGTACAATATGTAATTGATATCCCTGATAAAAATTTAAAAGGTACTTATTGGTGTATGTTAATGGTAGAAGAATATGGTTCTCAAATTAAAAATGATAATGAAGTTATTTTAAGAAAGTTTAAGCATAAAGTTAGATATGGAATTCAGATTGTTACTAACTTAGGAGAGAAAACAGATGTTCAAATAAAATATAAAAATCCAGAAATAAGTAAAATAAATGAGAAGGAATATGCTTTTGATATTGATATTATAAACAAAGGAATTTTTGAATTAATAATGAAACCTCAGATTATAGTCGTTAATGATAATACTGGGGAAATAATAAATATATATAAAAACAAACAAATTCGGCTTTATCCAGATACTTCAATTCCAATTAAAGAAAAAATTTATTTGGATGCAAACATCTCTTATAAAATAATAGTAATAGGAGGTAATAACAGGAGAGGTTATCATGGAAAAGAATATTCAATAGGAGAGGTAAATGATTAAGAAAATTTTGTTTTATTTACTTGTATTTATAATAATATCCAATCCTGTTAAAGCAGAACTGCAAATTAATTTTCCGGAAAATACTATTTTAAATCCTGGACAATTAAAAATTATAAAGGTTAACATTACAAATTCATCTGATATTAAACAAACTATTAATCCAGATTTAGTGTTACCAAAGAACTGGAAACTTATTATTCCTTTGAAAAGCATTATCATAGGTCCTAATGAAAAGAAAAATATGAATATCCTATTACAACCTCCAAAAAAGATAAGGTCGGATATTTATCCTCTAAATTTGTCGTTCGGTACTCACAAGAAAAATTATCGAATACAAATTCCAGTAAAAATTAAGGAAATCTATGAGACTGAGGTTAAGATAGTTAAATCACCACGCTTTATAGAAAATAAATTTGAAATAAAGTTAAAATTTATTAATAAGGGGAACATTTCACGGCAGTTTAAAATAACAAATAATAATATTTTAGACATTGATAAGTCAAACATATTTCTTGATTCTTTTGAAAGTAAAATGATTACTTTCAAATGCAGAATCAAAGAGTACGAGAAGGAAAAAGTGACTTTAAACATAAAGGTGGTAGATGAACAAAAAAATATAATTTCTTTATTTAATGAGACAGTTATTATTTTAGATCCAAATAGAAAATTCAAAATATATAATTCTAGTTTTAATTACAGGGTGGTTAAACAAAGGAAAGAAGATGAACAATACTGGAAACTAAAAACATTATTGAATAAAAATAGTTTTTTAGAAGTTGGTAATAATTATTTTAATTATTATCAATCGAATGAACAAAATAGGTGGCAACTTGGGTCTGAATACTTTGACAGGATAAAATTAAAAAATTCAACTCCAAAAAATACTAACCTTAAAATATCTTATGAGTTTGCCCAAGATAATGAAACTAAAAAAATTGCATTCACTAATTTTGTAAATGAGATTGGGGTAGGTTTTTTAAAATATTCAAACCGTAATTTTTATTATTTAGAAATCAAAAAAAATAAAACTGGAATAATTGACTATTATCTCGATACTAGTATCAGATATAAAAATTATCATTTTAATTTTGAAAGATCTAAATTAAATAAAAATAGGCAAATGAACTCGTTTTTAAGATATGAAGTAAATAAATGCAATAATTTGAAAGCGGGATTTAGCAATTTAAGTTTAAATGAAAATAACAATAAAAAATATGTGCGGTATAATCATCGGGGAATAAATAACAGAATTACAGTTGATTATTCTGTTATGGAAACCAGGAATCAAAAGTCTATAAGATGGGGGTTAAGTAGAAAAGATTTTGATTTAATAGGAAACTATTATCTTAATTCTTCAGTGTGGTTTAGAAAGTTTGAAGAAAAGTGGAATCCGGAATTTAAATTCATATTAAAAAACAAGAAAAATAAGTTTCTAATAAAGAAAGACTATAAAAACCGATATGGTTTAGAATATCAGAGAAAATTTAAATATAAAGATGGTAAATTAAAGCTTGGAATAAATAATTATGGAAGCCCCAAATTCAATATAAATGTTGAAAATGAATTCAACATTAATCATAAAGAATTTTATATTAATGGTAATTTTTCTTATGACTCTAGTAAATCATTTGAATTAAAAAAGATTGAAATGGGAATAAATATATCTTTTGCTGTAAAGACAGAAAAGAAGCCTCGAAATAAAGTAGTTGGAAAGATAAGTGCAAAGCAAAAGAAATTAGGAGGGTTGATATTAGATATTAATGGTCAGAAAGTTAAAACTAATACTGATGGTAGTTTTACAGCATATATATCCCCTGCAAAAAAGGTATTAATTAAAGCAGTGGATCTTGGAATGTATACAGGAAAATATATATTTAGTCCAGTTCTTCCATACTTAATTGAAGATTATTCTCAAGAGACAATTTTTATTGATTTGATTGAAGTTGGTAATTTAAAGTTGAAATTTAAAAAGAACGATTATAAAAGGCACAATTATTTAGAAGCTATAACTGATAATGAAAAACAAGAAATAGGCTCTATCATATTATATAATGACCAACATACCTTTCTAAAAAAGCTTAAAGGAGAAAAAGAATTAAGTTTTAAAAATATTCCACCCGGTCAATATAGATTAAAGACTGATAATAAAAGGATTAGCTATAATTATGAATTTAAAAATATGAATATAAAAATCAAACCTGGAAATAACCAGATTACAATTTCCAAAAGTTCTATAAAAAATAAAAATTTAAAACTTGAAAGTGAAGCCGGAATAATTAAAATAGATAATTAATATTGCCAAAACCTACTTCTGATGCTATAATTATCTTAGAACAAATGTTCGAATCAGAAAGGAGGGGAATAACTTTGGATATTGAAGACCGCGGCAATATTAAATGGACATCACTGATGCTGGTTGAACATAGAAAAAAACTGGAAGAGCTAAAACATAGTGAAAAGAAGAGAGAAAAACCAGATTTAGACCAACAAATTTATGAAGTTTTAAATTATAAGATAAAGGAAGCATTTGAAAAGAACCTCGAGGTAAAAATCACTTATTATAAAAAGAGTGATTACCAAGAAATTAACACTTATATAAAAAAATTTGATGCTAATCAGAAAAAATTATATTTAACAGATAGGCAAGTAAAGCAAATATCCTTTGAAAATATAGTTGATATTACTTTATTGGAATAAGAAGGATATTTACATTTTTTGTTTAATAAATATATAAGCTTAAATGAAATTAATTTTATGATTAGTACTTTTTAATTCCATCTAGCTTTTGTCAAAAATATATATTAGGGAGGAAGTTTATGAGTTGGTTAAATAATCTTGCTTATACCTATATTGGTAATTATCCTCTTATTATGTATCTAGGAATTTTAGCTTATTCATTACTTTTAATAACTGCAGCAATGCCTTTAATGAACCGTCAAGGTTGGACAAGAATACCATTAAAATATCATAAAAGAATGGCGTATATTACTGCAGCGCTAGCAACAATCCATGGTTTGATGGCAGTATCCGGCTATATCGGTTAGCCGGTTATTTTTTTGTTGATATCCGAACATTTGTATGTTAATATTAAATATATCATACATACGTTCGGAGGGATAGTATTGAAACCTGTAGACTATAATAATTTACCTAAACAAAATATTTTGTGTGTTGATATGCAGTCCTTTTTTGCAAGTGTTGAAGCAGTTTCAAGAGGTTTAGATCCTGTTGAAACTCCTTTGGCAGTTTTAGGTGATAAAAAGCGAAGTGGTTCTGTAATTTTGGCTGCTTCTCCAGCTTTGAAACGACGTTATAGTATTAAAACAGCAGATCGATTTTATCAAATTCCTGATGATCCTGAAATAAAATTAGTAGAAGCTAGGATGGGACTTTATGTCAAAATATCAGTGGAAATAACAGAGCTGTTTAATAATTATGTCCCTTTAGATGCAATTCATGTGTATTCTATTGATGAATCATGGCTTAAATTAGATGGTACTGAGAGACTGCTTGGGGATAAATGGGAAGTAGCTAAAATGATTAAAAAAGATTTGTTACAAACTTTTGGTCTAAACTGCAGTATGGGAATTGGACCTAATATGTTTTTGGCCAAAGTTGCTATGGATAATGAAGGAAAAAAAGAAGGTTTAGTAGAATGGACCTATGATGATGTAGAAGATAAACTCTGGCCATTGTCCCTGAAAAAATGTTGGGGAATTGGGGGACGATTAACAAAACAGTTCAATGAAATAGGTGTAAAAACCGTTGGTGACCTAGCTCATCTCCCCTTGAAATATTTGGAAAACAAATTCGGTGTGATGGGTACTCAGCTTTTTTATCATGCTTGGGGAGTTGACCTTTCAAAAGTTGAAGGACATTATCTAGATGAAAGAAAGTCTTTGGGGCGGGGAATTACTCTTTATTCTGATTATACCGATCTCAATAAAATAAAAACTGTGATTTTTGAATTAGCAGAAGAGGTGGCCCAACGTGCGCGCAAACGAAAGATAACCGGTAAAACTATTAGTTTGGGACTTGTTTATAGTAAAGAAGTATTGGAAAGTGGGTTTCATGTTCAGCGGACCATTGATACTTATACTAATTTAACATCAGTAATTTATGAGACGGCAATTACTTTATTGAATGAAAATTATAATAAACAGGCTGTCCGAAAAGTTAGGATTAGTTTAGGTAATTTTTCAAGCAAAGCCAACATGCAGCTCAATATTTTTGAAAATAGAGCAAAAGAAATTAAGTTAATGGAAGTAAAAGACCAACTGCAAGATAAATATGGTTATCAATCACTTTATTATGGACGCAGTACAAAGCCAGGCAGTATTAAAGAAAGAATTAAAACTACCATAGGGGGACACAAAGCAGAATAATTGACATATGTTCATAATGGTGGTATAATAAAATCGGAAAATAAATAGAAAATAAGGAGTTGGTCTTTATGAAAATAGCGGTAACAGCTTCCAATAATAATGGTTATGAGAGTAAAGTAAATGAACACTTTGGACGTTCACCTTTTTTTGCCATAGTAGATACTGAAAAAGAAGAGATTGATTTAGTTAAAAATCCAGCAGCAAAAGCTTCTGGAGGGGCCGGAGTGCAAGCAGCTCAATTAATTTCAGATCAAGGAGTAGAAGCACTATTATCAGGTAGTGTGGGCCCAAAAGCCTATTCTGCTTTAACTTCTGGTAATATCAAAATGTATAGTACTAAAGATGAAACAGTACGAAAAGCAGTGGAATCTTTTGAAAATAATGATCTATCCCAATTAACCTCTCCTAATGGAACCCCAAGGAAATGAAAGTAACTGTACTTAGTGGGAAAGGTGGGACAGGTAAAACGACTGTAGCTGTAAACATGGCCCTTTCTGTACCAGATATTCAGTTATTAGATGCCGATGTAGAGGAACCAAATTGTCAGTACTTTTTAAAACCGAATTTTAATAAATCAGAAGAAATATATAGGGAAATCCCTGAAATTGATCAAAATAAATGTACTGCCTGTCGTAAGTGTGTAGATTTTTGTGAATATAATGCTTTGGCGATGATGTTAGATGAGGTATTAGTTTTTCCAGAAATTTGTCATAGTTGTGGAGGTTGTGAAAAGATCTGTCCTGAAGATGCAATTACTGAAATAGATAGAGAATTGGGGGTTCTAAAACACAGTTCTACTCAATATGATATTGATTTCTGGCAGGGAGAATTAAATATCGGAGAAGAAAGTTCTGTACCGGTGATCGAAGCCTTGAAAGAAAAGTCAGATCTTCAAAAAGATATAATCATTGATGCACAACCAGGTACTACCTGTCCAACGATAGAAGCGGTAGTGGATAGTGATTTTGGAATTCTAGTAACTGAACCTACACCTTTTGGCTTAAGCGATTTAAAAATTGCTAGTCAACTGATGGATGAATTAAAGATACCATATGGAGTGATTATAAACCGGGCTGAAGAAGAAAGTGATTACATCATTGAAAACTACTGTGATAAAAATAATATTGATATCTTATTAAAAATCCCCTTTAAAAGAGAATTTGCCTATCTTTATTCAGATGGGATACCATTTGTAATAGATTATCCAGAGTGGCAAGCAGAATTCAAAAAAGTGTTTACAGAAATAAGGGGTGTATTAGATGAAAAAGATTACAGTAATTAGTGGTAAGGGTGGAACCGGTAAAACCACTTTGGTATCAAATCTAGCATATTTAGCGGAAGATTTAGTTTTAGCTGATTGTGATGTAGATGCTCCAAACCTTCATTTATTATTAAATCCTGAAGTAGAAGAAACAAATATTTTTAAAAGTAACAAGTTAGCAATTAAAGATGAAAGTAAATGTATTGACTGTGGAATTTGTAATGAGGTCTGTAGATTTAATGCTGTTAGTCCAGTTAATTATGAAATAGATCCCTATAAATGTGAGGGCTGTGGAGTTTGTGTAGAAATGTGCCCGGAGAATGCCCTTTCATTAAAATTAATGGAAACAGGAGAGATCTATAATTCTACTACAAGATTTGGTCCAATGGTTCATGCTAATTTAAAGGTCGGATCTGATAATTCCGGTAAGTTGGTTAGTGAAGTCCGGGAAAAAGCAGTAGAAAAAGGAAATAAAATTGATAAAGATTTGTTATTAATTGATGGCTCACCAGGAATAGGTTGCCCGGTGATTTCTTCTATAACTGGAGTAGATTTAGTATTATTTGTGACTGAGCCCTCAAGATCAGGGTTTTCCGATTTAAAAAGAGTGGCACAAGTTATTGAACATTTCGAAATCCCAGCACTTGCTGTTATAAACAAGTATGATATTAATAAAGATATAAGCCAGGAAATAGTAGAATATTTAAAAGAAAATGAAATAGAACTAGTTGGTAAGATATCATATTCATCGCTTGTTGTAGAAAATTTAAGAAATGCAGAACTTGTTGTTGAACAGGAAAAAAAATCTAAAGTCAGTCAGGAAATTATTAATATTTGGAAAAAAATAAAAACTAATATCAAATAATATTGAGGTGATTTATATGAAAAAGATTGCTGTACCAACAAACAACGGAAAAGTAGCCCAACATTTTGGAAGATGTCCAGAGTATACTATTATTGAAGTTGAAGACTGTGAAATTCAAAGTTCTAATCTAATAGAAAATCCCGGCCATGAGCCAGGCTTTTTACCAAAGTATCTAAATGATTTAAATGTAGATATTGTATTGGCTGGAGGTATGGGGAGACGTGCTTACGATCTTTTTAGCAAGAACAATATTGAAGTAGTTACCGGAGCTAATGGAGTAGTTAAAGATAATGTATTAGCTTATTTAAATGATGAATTAGATACTGAAAGCGGTCTATGTGACCATGACGACCATCATGGGCATGACCATAAACATCATTAGATTTATGGTTAAAGTGGGAAAAGGGTTTTTTAATTAGTTGTTGACATATGTTCATAACTATTGTATAATATAATTACAGTAAATAACAAAAGGAGTGATATATATGCCACGCGGAGATGGAAGAGGACCTGCTGGTCATGGACCTAGAACAGGTAGAGGATTAGGTTACTGTGCTGGTTATGATTCACCTGGATTTACTAAACCAGGCCCTGGACAAGGTAGAGGTTTTAGAAGAAATTTTGGTTCAGGTCATAGAATGAGAAGAGGGTTTAATCAAGGAAATGTAAATAATCAGGGCGGATATGCGCTCCGTAGCGGCGCATCTTATCCCTCATAGACCGACAGCGCTCGTTCGAGGCGGTTCCGCACCCGTTCGCGGAATTCCGGGGGCTCAAGGACCTCTGCCATCTCCCCGAATGAAAGCACCCAGGACGCAACTTCGCCGAGCCAGCCGGCGGGGAATGCGACGACCACGCTCCCGTCGTCCTCTGCCGTCACCTCCTGGTCGGGATGCCAGCGGCGTTCATTCACATACCGCGCCGCCCATCCGGTGAAACGCACCTTCACCTCGCACGGCTCGTCCCCATGGCCGGGACCCAGATTGGGGCCGAAATACTCCTCCGGGTCAAAATCAGCGGCCTCCCGGTCAAAGGTATCGCCCGTCTTTTCGAGATCCCGAATGCGGCTCGTGTGGAACAGCGACACGTAACCAGTCTCATGGCTGTACCCGGCCAGATACCACTCGCCTCCGAAGCTTCTGAGCATGTATGGCTCGACCGTCCGGGAAACCATCTCGTCGGAACTGAGCTTGTAGTAATCCATCTCCACCGTGCGGGAATTCCGCGCCGCTTCGGTCAGCTGCTGGAATATCTCCGGGTCAGGCGGCGGGCCGGCGGGTGGCGAAAAACTCACCCCCGTTGCCAGATCTGAAGGGTCGATCTGTACCTCGTCGGGCAGCCGAAGCGCTATTTTCCGAAAAACCCGCTTTACTTTCTCGGCAAGCGGGCGGTTCTCGAGACCTCGAAGGGCCCTTTCACCCAGAACCAGGGCGAAGAGTTCGCCCTCGCTGATTTTGATCGATGGAAGAAGCCAGTCAGATTCGCGGTAATAATATCCTTTTTCGGATGGATCGTATTCAATCGGGGCGCCCAGGTCATAGC